>JBBRSV010000070.1:0-24989 GCA_038245055.1 Chitinophagales bacterium
ATCAATCCTTATACCTGGCTTAAAGATGTATTGATACGCATGCCTGATTATGATGTGAAAAGCCTGGCAGATTTACTTCCTCAAAACTGGAAAAAAACGGAAGACTGCTTAGAAGGATAGATGGGTTGGACGATGGCTTACAGTACAATCTATCTGCCAACTACTCTATATTGAGTTGTTCCCTGCTCGTCTGTCTCCTCTTTTAAATAAGTATTATCCGGCGTTACATACATTGTGTTGCCATCAATTGTTACTGTTTTTGAACCTTGGGGTAATTGATTGAGTATATCACCTTCCTGAAGAGAAGAATTAGGGTCTTGCTGCATTGTAGTACCGTTCTCCTCAGAATTATTTACTGAGCCGTTTTTTCCAACAACGGTGTAGATAATTCTACCATTAGCATTGCGATCTTCCCTATAATAGGTACCATTCAACTCATACAAATTTTCACCATTTAGTACCACAGCTTTTGCGCCTTGAGGTAACGAACTAACTGTGGCACCCATTGGCGGATCTACAACAACATAGTTGTTATCCTCATATTGCTGGTAATAAGTACCATTAGAATAATAGTAAGGATAACCGCCTATAAACATGCTGCTGTACCCATATGGAAGAAATCCAATGCGAAGGCCCACCGGTGGAAATATCGGTTGGTAATAGCCACCATTGTAGCCATAATAAAACCCATCGTTGTAATAATATGGATTACCGCCAAAATAAATCGAAACACTGTTGCGGGGAATGATTCTATACCTTGGCCCACTCATGAAATGATATCTGCTTCCATAGCTGCTATTCCTATAGTATCCGTTATAGCCACGATTACCGTTATATGCGTAATTATTATTTCCTGAATAAATTCTATTTCCACCATAGCGGCCGCTTGCTACAGAATTTACACCTTGGTTTCTTTGAAGACTACCATAATCATTATTTCTTCCCCTATTGTCATTTCTTGTAATAACTGAACGTTGCGGTGCATCACGCCTGTCATTACCTCTAACAGGCGATTGATAATTTGAATTACGTTGGTTTCCACCGTTATAAGTATTAGACCTGACTGAACCCATATCCCGGGAAGGCCTCGCTTGTGAGTATCCGCCATTTCCCCCGCCACTACGTTGAGGAACACTAGCAGCTTGCCTGTTTCCCCCGCCACCACTACTATGTCCACCACCATCACCACGGTTCCGCTGAGCATCAGCGCCGTTGTAAACTCCTATAGTTAAAAAAGATAAGAGTATTAAAGTTGCATATGTTTTCATATTTATTTTTTGAGAATTCATTTACCAAATTTAATTTATTAAATCAGTTGTTAAAGACACAGGATTGTTAAATAATGAATGTCCATTTCAGACTTAATATTTACATAAGAGTTTAATCCTCATGCATCTTTACCAATTGAAGGCAAACCGGCTTAGGGATATGTATTTCATGGCCTGTGGCTTTCAACATTCCGGTTTGTTTGTTTCTTTTAAATACCACGATATTGTCAGTGTTTTGATTAGCTACCAGTAGAAAATTTCCAGGTGGATTTATTATGATGTTGCGGGGTGCCTTTCCTAAAATTGATTGATACCCAACCGGCTTCAATTTACCGGAGGAAGAATTTATAGAAAAAATTGCAATGTTATTTTCATCACCCCTATTGGAACCATATAAAAATTTCCCGTCTGGTGACACCACAACTTCAGCACTACCTATTACCCCTTTATAACCGGCGGCGTGACTTGCAACCTGCTGCATTTCAACCAGCTTTCCGTTATTGTAATTATATGCGGTGACAGTTCCACTCAATTCAGAAATTAAATACGCAAACTTACCATTTGGATGAAAAGTAATGTGCCTCGGGCCGTTGCCGGAAGTAGTTTTAACAAAAGGAACATTGGCCGGTGAAAGTGGCTTTTTTGAACCCGGATTAAATTTATAAATCATCACCTTATCCAATCCTAAATCCGGCGTAAGAAGAAATTTTTTATCTGGGGAAAAAACAGATTCGTGTACATGTGCCTTTTCCTGTCTTTCTTTATTTACACTATTTCCGGAATCCTGAATTAGCTGGCTAAATTGCTGCAGCGAGCCATCTTTATTTACGGGAAAAACAGATACACTACCTCCTGTATAATTCGCAACGGCTATCCATTTGCCATCTCCGCTTGCAGCCACATAACAAGGGTCGTCTCCACCTGACAATTCTGTGTTTAAAAGGGTGAGTGTTCCTCTGCTTTTATTAAAGGAAAAAGCACTGACTTTACCTGGGTCAGATCCGTTTGTTTCATTTACAGCGTACACAAATTTACCATTAGCTGAGGCAGTTAAATAAGATGGATTGGTGATAATGGAATCGGTATTACTTACCCATTTCGCTCTGCCTGTTTCAGCGTTGAAATTGTAAACATAAATCCCCTTGCTGCCGGTTCCTGTGTAGGTACCAACCAGCATATAATAGTTTTGAGCAACTGCGCCAATAGAAAAAAATAGAATGATACATAAAATTGAATATCTCATATAATTTTTGTGATTTTCGAAATGAAAAATAAGCATCGATTTAAAAAATACAATTTAGGATAGTAAATTTTATAAAAGAAATTATTGAAGAATTGATGAGTTAATTTTTTTTACCTGATTACTTTAAATTCATCAAATATTTGCTTTTCAAGTGGAGTAACTAAAACGTTGGTTACTTGTGCTTTTTCCGGTCCGCGATGGCACCATGCAATAAATTCTTTTAAAGCTTTTTCTTCGCCAGTTACAATAACCTCTACATCGCCTTCGTCGGTGTTCTTTATCCAACCTTTAACATTATAAAGCAATGCCTTCTCCTTGGCTTTAGCACGATAAAAAACTCCTTGAACCCGCCCTGAAATCTTTATGTGATTCGTTTTCATTTAAAATATAATTGGCGTAGTTGATTTAATATTCTTGCAAGTGAACTAAAACTTTTTAAAAAAAATTAGCTTACATATCAAGTGGTATTCAAATCACTACGATACTTCGCCAACGTAAATTTACTATCAATCCAGTAAATACATTGATGCAATAATCAGGCAGTTGTTCTCTTGTGCAGCCAATGTGCCAAAGGTATCTTTGTACCAGAAGTTGATTGATGTTCAACAAACATTAATCAAAAATCCAAATCCATTGAAAGTCACCGTTTCCCAATCCAGGAAAAACCAAAAAAATCCAATATCAGTCAACTTCTTTTTTTTTAAATTTAATACCTATTTTAAAACCTAAATATCCCAATGAAAACCAGCCCTTGAAAAATGCTATCCGATTTCATCCTCTAAAAAACCAGAAACCCCGGAATAAAAATTATTCCAAAAAATCTTGAAAGCTTCCGCACTAAACCCGCGGAAGTTTTTTTTATTTTATTCTCCAGAATCCCTCGCTAATTAAAAGACTTTAAAAAAATATTTGCATTAGTTTTAAACAAAGCTAAACTTTGAACAATCAAAGCCTAATACCTGTACCATGAAAAAAATATTTTTTGTACTTTTTATGTTTGGTGCGATGAATTCTTTTTGTCAGCAAAAAGCTTTTAAAGTAGCCGTTTATGGGACGGGCCAACCGATTATTCTTATTCCGGGTTATGCCTGTAGCGGTGCAGTGTGGAATGCGACAGTTGCGAGCCTTAAAGCAAATTATCAATTACATGTTCTAACTATTGCAGGGTACGCCGTTATTCCTGCCATCGACTCGCCGATACTGAAAACCGTAAAAAATGAGTTGATACAATATGTAAAAGAAAATCATCTTAATAAACCCGTGCTTATCGGGCACGGCCTTGGTGCATTTCTGTGCTTGTGGGCTGCCAGCGAAGAACCTTTACTTTTTGCCAAAATTTTATGTGTAGATGGTGTTCCCTTTATTTCGGGTATGCCCAATGCCTCCATAACTGTGCAACAAATAAAAAATAATCCTTCTTACAACGCAGAAACTTTGGCAAAAAATTTTGAAAAAATGCCGGAAAAAGCGTTCGCAGAAATTCAATTTAAAAAAATAAAAACCATGGTGGGAGACACAGCTCACGCCCGATTAATAACTTCCTGGGCGATAGAAAGCGATCGAAAAACTTTAGGTTATACTTATGCAGAAATGGCTACTATTGACCTCAGGCAGGATATTTCTAAAATTAATATTCCGGTGCTAATATTGGGACGAACATACGGAACGAAAGAGGCATCTTTAAAAATTTTTAGTGATCAATATAAGCGCCTTCCAAATAAATCAATAATTATTGCGCCCACAAAAGATTTCATAATGTATGATGACCCACTTTGGTTTCGTGAGCAGGTAAAAAATTTTCTAACAAATGATATAAAGACTTAAATCTTGTTTTATTGTTAACCGGAATTTAATTCTCTTAATGTTTTTAAATGAAAAAAGTTGAAATTTCGTTTAACCATAAAGATGGTACTGTTGATGGAATTTATTTATATGCCGGCGAACAAAAGCCTTTGGTAATAATAATTAATGGTCATAACGGTTTTTATAATTATGGCATGTTTCCTTACATACAGCAAAGCCTTGCTGCGCATGAAATTTCCAGTTATAGTTTTAATTTTAGTCACGGGGGCATTAAAGGCGATTCAGACTTCTTTGAAAATTTGCAGCGCTATCAAAAAAATTGTATGCGCCTCGAGGTGGAAGATGTAATGTGCATTTTACATAATCTCACCTCTGAAAAATTTGAAGAGCCAGGTTCGGTTTTTTTACTGGCGCATAGCCTCGGCGGTGTTCCTGAAATTTATTCCGCAGTTAAATCCCTGGATGAAAATATTACTATTAATGGAATTATTTTAATAAGCACAGTTAAGCAACTTAATTTTTGGCCCAATGAAATGATGGAAGAATGGAAACAAAATAAAGTTTTTTATAAAAAAAATAATCGCACAAAACAATTACTTCCGCAGGGCGAAGAATTCTTAAGCGAAGTTTTGAAAAGCGACACTGAATGGAATGTAGAGAAGGAAATAAAAAAATTAAAAATACCAATCTTAATTGTTCATGGTGATAATGATGAAGCAATTCCTTTAGAACATGCAAGAAAATTATTTGAATGGATAAAAAATAACAATAGGAACTCTTCTTTAGAAATTATTCCCGGTGCCACACATACTTTCAATACCAAACATCCTTTTGAAGGCCCATCACCGCAACTCGAAAAAATGCTGCAGATGGTTGTGCCATTTATTCAAAATAATAAATAATTTTTTTTAAATACCCGCAAAAAAAAATCCGGCCCATTACGGCCGGAAGTGTTCAGGTGCTCTGCTTAATGCTTTTAAGCCTTTACTGCTTTTTGTGCGTCTCTGTATTTTTTAATAGTATCGTGTGAAGTCTTTAATGATTCTTGTTGGTCAGTGATAGTCTGGCGTGTGTCTGCGCTTATTTCCGCGTCTGAACCAAGGGCTGCTCTATATGCTTTTTGGGCCGCATCTTCTCCAAATTCACATGAGTCAAGAATGGCCTGCCTGTTTTTACCAGAAAAGGTTGCCTTCACATCCAGCCATGCACGATGAATGTCTCCACTTGTAGATGTACCTGTGGCTGCTTCACCACCCAAAGTTCCAACTTCATAAGTAAGCGCTGCTGCAAACTTTCTACTTTGGTCGGCCATTTTGTTAAAAATTGCCTGCAAGTCTACATCAATTGTTTTCGCTTCTTCAGCGGCATTTACATATCCTTTTGTTCTATCATTGTTGATCTTTATTAAATCATTCAATACATCCGTTAATTTGTTATCTGTGCTCATAAAAATAATTTTTTGTTTTAATATTAAATTCTAAAACTATGCCATTGTGTTAATCTAACTAAATAGCTTTTTTTTGAATCAGAAATAAAGCAAAAGGGGGAATTTTTTCCACTAAAAAATTATTTTCATTATACGCTTCCATATCTTCTTTATAACTTTACACCGGAGGCGAAAACTGTAATTGTTCCATACTTTTAATACTCATTTTTATGATCGAAGTTATACATGGATTACCCCCGCATGTAGCTGCGTTTAGGGCAACCGGCGCAGTGAATAGGGAAGATTATCATAAGTTGATAAACCCAATTGTGAAGAACATCGTTTCTACGTTTGGTAAGGTAAATTATATGTTGGTTATACAAACTCCTCTTAAAAATTATACGCTTGGAGCCTGGATAGAGGACGCGTCATTAGGCTTGCGGCATCTTGCTAAATGGAAAAAGATAGCCATCGTTTCAGAAAAACAAGCGATCATAAATTTCACAAACACTTTTGGAAAATTAAATCCGGGAGAAACAAGAGGATTTAAAATGGAAGATTTAGGGCTTGCAGAGGAATGGGTTTCGGATTTGTAAATAATAAATCCATTAATAACCTTTCACTGAGGCTTTAATTATTGAATCTTTTTGTGCTTGCGTAAGTGAGTAGTTATATTGATACAAAGAAGTTTCCCAATCACCATAAACCGGGTTTGGCAGTACTATAAATCGATCGCCAAATTCTGCGGCTTCTGAATTTACATTTTTAATCCGCTCCTGAGTATTTTTCTTATCGAATAGCGAACTAAAATCCCCAAGATTATCTCCCATCAACATAATGACATCATGCGTAGACGAAATAAATTGCCGTCTCGCTTCTTTGGAAGAAGTATTTACACTTGGAAATAAATGTGACATATCCGCATTTGGAAAATTGAATTTTTGTAGGTTTTTCAAAGTAGCATCGCGGTCTCCTTCTGCACGATTCGTTACATAAAATATTTCTATACCCTGCGATGATGCGAATTTTAAAAAGGTTAAAGCCCCCGGAACAGTATCCGCATTTTCCATTAATGCCCATTGATGCCAGGAAGCGGTTTCATAGTCTTTTTCTTGCAAAGTTTGGTGCACTTCATAAGCGCTATTGTCCAAAATAGTTTCATCAATATCTGTAATTATTACCTTTGGTTTCTCGTCTTTTATTAGTGATATTTCCTCAATTCTTTTATGTGCAATATTAAATGCCTGGAAACATAAAGCCCGGTATTCTGCTGCATTTTGCATGTATGCAGTTGCGAATATTTTTCCATCAACAACTACCTTTGCGTTATTAATTTTTGAAGTGCTCATTTTAGGTGTTACGCTGCATGATGCAGTAATCAAGAGAATTATAAAAGGTAACTTTTTCATTGAAAAATATTTGAATACAAATTTAGCTAAGCAATGGAATTATATGATTATTTTTTACTTTTCAACCACAGCGTTTATTCTAAAACTATTCATAAGATTAATAGTTCTTACAGCAATATCACTTAATTTTATCGAGATTTTTTAATAAATAAATAACCAAAATGGATTTTGTTGATTATTATAAAACACTGGGCGTATCAAAAACTGCTACACAGGATGAGATAAAAAAAGGCTATCGAAAACTTGCGAGAAAACTTCATCCTGACGTTAATCCGAATGACAAAGACGCTCATAAAAAATTTCAACAAATAAATGAAGCAAATGAGGTATTAAGTGATGCTGAAAAAAGAAAACAATACGATCAATATGGTAAAGACTGGAAGCATGCTGATCAATTTGAAAAAGCCAAACAACAGCAAGGCCGGAAAGGATTTAGCGGTAGTCCTTTTGGCGGAGGTTCCGGCGATTACACATATACCTCAGGCGATGATTCCGAATTTTCTGATTTTTTTGAATCCTTATTTGGCGGTTCAAAAAGCAGGAGAAGCCAGTCGAAATACCGTGGCCAGGATTTTAATGCGGAGCTACATATAACTTTATCGGACGCAGCAAAAACGCATAAACAAACACTAACGATCAACGGAAAGAACGTTAGAATAACCATTCCTGCAGGCGTTGAAAATGGCCAGGTAATCCGGTTGAAGGGCTACGGTAGCGAAGGAGTAAATGGTGGACCGAATGGTGACCTTTTAATAACTTTTGTTATGAAAAATGATACAGAATTCAGGCGTGATGGAAATGACCTTCACAAAAATGAAGAAATAGATTTATACACCGCGCTGCTTGGCGGAGAAAAAACCATTGATACCATTAGTGGTAAGATAAAACTTAAAGTAAGTGCCGGAACGCAAAATGGCACTAAGATCAGGCTTAAAGGAAAGGGCTTTCCCATTTATAAAAAGGAAGAGGAATTTGGAGACTTATATGTGACGTGGAATGTGAAATTGCCAACTGATCTAACAGAAAAACAAAAGGAATTATTTACTGAACTATCGAAATTATAACTTTAAAAATTTTGCAATGGAACAGAAAGAATTAATACCCGCCGAAGATTTTTGCCTTCATCATAAAATAGAATACTCTTTCATCAGCTCGCTCGAAAACTCAGGTTTGATAAGTATTACATCGGTAAAGCGTTCTTCATATATTCATGCTGATGACCTTCTTAAGTTGGAGAAATTTGTGCGGCTTCATTATGACCTTGATATAAATATTGAAGGCATTGAAACGATTAATTACCTGCTTGAGAAAATTGAAAATATGCAACAGGAACTTGTGCAACTTAGAAATAAGATCTAACTATGTTAGCAGACAAAAAACTTAAAGCATTTGTTCCAACTGTAAAATCAGCAGAAGCGAAAAATTTTTACCAGGATATACTGGGTCTAACGCTGTTATCTGAAGATAATTTCGCTTTGGAATTTGATGCCAACAGAACTAGTTTGAGAATAATAATTGTGCCTGAATTAAAGCCCCAATTATTTACTGCGGCAGGCTGGGATGTTGACGACATTTCTTCAACAGCATTTGCGTTAAGTTCAAGAGGTGTTGTTTTTGAAAAGTATGCGCAACTCGAACAGGATGCATTAGGAATTTGGACATCACCGAATGGCTCAAAGGTGGCTTGGTTTAAAGATCCTGATGGAAATATTCTTTCAATATCTGAAATAAAATAAAAATCTATTTTGGTGCAAAGGGCCATTCTTTTTTAACCTTCGCTTTTATAAAATATACAATGGAGCCCAGGAATATTATAAACAAACCCCAGCCCATTAAATTACTTCCCGTAGAAATTAAAATAAACAGCCACATTATTATCGCAAGAATTATAGGGACGGGAAACAACGGCATCTTGTAAGGAAAAACAACATCATTTTTTTTGAGTCTCAAAATTAATAATCCTACTGCCTGCCCGATAAATTGTATCATAATTCGCATGGCAAGTATGGCGCTTATAACTTCTCCGAGTTTAAATAACATGCTGAAAATAAAGGCAACACTTCCAAGAAAAAGTATAGAAACATAAGGGAATTTTTTTGTCGGGTGAAGCTTGCTAAACACTTTAAAAAATTCACCATCGGCGGCAGCGGCATACGGAATACGGCTATAGCCAAGCGTGGCCGAAAACACGGAAGCGAAGGCCACCCAAAGAATGAGACAGGTTACTATTTTAGCAGCAGTATTACCTGCGAGTACTTGTATAAATTCACTTACAACAAAAGCGCTGTTCTTCGCATGTTGCCATGGAATTACACTTACAACACTTATGTTCATCATCAAATAAAAAATGGAAATTCCTGCAATAGATATAAACATACTCCCCGGTATATTTTTAGATGGATTTTTTATTTCGCCTCCCAAATGACAAATGTTATAATAGCCCAAATAACTGTACACAGACTTAACACTTGCGAAACCAATAGCCGTGACAAATGCATAATCTAAGGTTAGCCCGGAGTTGATATTTTGTATTGGCGCTAAAAAATTACCGTGCGCGATGCCGCCGCCAATTATCCAAAACATAGTGATGATAACGCCGCTCCAGAGGAAGATACTTATCTTACCGATCGCTTCAATTTTGCGATATAACAAGAAAATAATAAGAACAACTACAGCGCCACTAACTACTTTTTCTGTAACGGGAGTTAGAGGAACGAGGTAAGAAAAGTATTTCGAAAATCCAATTGCCGCAGAAGCTATTACAAGAGGAGCCTGGATCATCGTTTGCCAGACAAATAAAAAACTCATCATTTTACCTGCACCATTCTTTCCATAAGCTTCTTTTAAAAAATTATATGAACCCCCGGCTCTTGGAAAAGCGGCACCAAGCTCGCTCCATATCATTGCATCAACTATTGAAAGAAATGCCCCTGCAATCCATGCATATAGAAAATACGGGCCGTTCATCATCCCAATAACCATAGGCATTGTTATGAACGGGCCAATACCCACCATATCGGTCATATTAATAGCTGTAGCCTGGGCAAGGCCAAGCCTTCTCTCTAAAGCATGATCCGGCATGTATAATTAGGTTGTATAAAAATCAGGTGTAAAGAAATTATTAAGGTGTAAAAATACAAAAGCATGATAAAGAAGTTATTCATTTATCATGCTTCAATAAATTTAGCCTGCAAAAACGGTTAGAGAAAATTATTTTCGTCCGCGCTTGGCCCGTAGCTTCCCGGAATGGGTATATCCAACAATCTCAAATAAACACCCAATTGGGCGCGGTGGTGAATTTGCTGACTCAGCGACATTCTTATCACATCAATTTTTGGATCGCTGCTTAATATCTTTTCGCCATGCCGTAAGGTCCATGGCTTATTCAATAACGCTTCATTTTCGGGAACCAAGGTGGACAAGCCTTCCTGGTAGCGCTTTTCAAAGTAAACCATCAGGTCTTTATTATTTTCAATTTCCGGTTGAACATAAGGATCGGCAAAATCCAGTTGATCAGAAGTAAAGGTCATGTGTATCCAGCCCGGCAAATCGGCGATATGCGTTACAAGGCGCTTGATGTCCATGCTTTTTTCATGAGGCTTGTAATCAAACTTATCATCCGGAACTATAGAAAGCATTTTGCGGGTAGTTGCGCCTTCTTCTATAAATTGCTTTTTAAAATAATCGATAAATGTCATAACGTTTGTTTTTAAATGTTTATTTGATACAAAATAACAACACAATATTGACAGCCTTATGTCAGCAGGATTTGATTTTCTTCAATTTTTTTCAAAATATTTTCAGCAATTGAAACAGCCATATCGTTTAATTCCAAAGGCTCAATGATGGTTGCCTTATCTCCATAAAGCATAAACCATCGTGCGAATCCTGGTAATGAACTTGTCAAAAATGTCATTCGAACATGATCGCCATTTTCCTCTTCTTTTAAAAAACCATTATAATATTTTTGTTCACCGAAATACTTTACTATTTCCTTTTGCACGTCGATCACTACTCTCTGTAATCGCTTTTTTTCATCTACCCTATTAATAAAATTTTTAAGTGGTGGATGTTCTTTTTGCATATCCGTTTCAGTTATTTCCAGCATCTGAATCTTATCGGTTCTAAAATTTCTGTAATCATTTCTCAGGAGACAAAAGGCAACAAGATACCAGTAGTTGCCCTGGTAATAAATACCTACCGGCTCTACTTTTCTTTTAAGCATTTCCTTTTTTTCAATAGATGAATATTTCATCTCTATTATTTTTGAATTAGATATTGCCATCAAAATTTTTTGCAAATGCAAATCGGCGGGTCGTTGATTGTCAAAAGCAGGACGCGCAATTACAGCCACATGATCTTTTATGTCTTCAACGTGATATTTTTCGGTTAATCGTAGCACCGCTTTAATTTTGTCCCAGGCCGATAAATAATGTGTTGAAGAATTCTGATCGCTTAATATTTGCATCAATTTTGAGGCAGTAAGCATTGCCGACATTTCATCAGAAGTAAACATAACGGGCGGTAACTTGTAACCTTCCATTAAACGATAGCCAATGCCAGCCTCGCCAATCACAGGTACTCCGGCTTCTTCTAAAGCATGAATATCCCGATAAACTGTGCGAAGACTGATGGAAAATTTCTCGGAAATATCCTGCGCTTTTACCAACGGACGTGATTGAAGTTGAATTAAAATTGCGGCTAAGCGATCGATGCGATTCATAAATTTATTCCGGTTAAATATTGAAGCCCAGGATGAAAAGCAATTTTTTTATAATAATTTTTCTTCCTTGCCTGCTTTTATCATTTCAGGATAACCCTGCTTTCTTGACAAGGCAGTAACGGCGCGGGCTATTCGATTTGCCCTGGTTAATTCTGACTTTGCGCTTTCTATCCATTTACTAAAATAATTGCGGTGGCTTCCGGGCAAGGTATTAAAATAATCCAACGCTTTCGGCTCGTCGGCAAGGCAAGTTAAAAATGTTTTATTGATTTCAATTTCTCTTTCATCAAATGCGATACTTACTTTAATTATACTTCCTTTTCTCTTGCCAATAGCTTTCCTTATTAATGTATTTATTGGGATGATGAATCCGCCGCCACCCATTGGCAACAGGCTGGTTCTTTCAATCTTAAAATCATCTAACTGGCCTTTTACTCTATAAGATTTTTTAATTCCCGGGTTCAATTTATCGGCGATCTCAAAAGGAATTTCGATATAAGTCCAGCCGGTTTTTTCTCCCAACTCACCAAATTTTTTTATGGTTGCATTAAATCTAATCATGATAAAAGAGTGAATAATAAATATTGAGTTCCATAATCAACCTGCTTTAAACCATTTTACGAAATCAAAATGCGGCTTCATCATTCATGCCTAAATTTGTACAAATATTTAAAAATTTATTCGCATTAGAATTCAAAAAATGATATGACTAAACTTTCCGTTAATATAAATAAAATTGCTACGCTTCGCAATTCACGCGGTGGTAATAATCCTGATATTATTAAAACTGCTATTGATATCCAAAATTTTGGAGCCGATGGAATCACTGTTCATCCCCGGCCCGATGAGCGACATATCAGGTACGCGGATGTATATGAGCTAAAAAAAATTATCACCACTGAATTTAATATTGAAGGCAACCCGAAAGAACAAAAATTTGTAGATCTTATATTGGCTAATAAACCTGAACAAGTTACGCTGGTACCCGATGCAGAAGGCCAGCTTACTTCGGATCATGGATGGGATACAAAAAAAAATAAAGATTATCTAATTGAAATAATTTCCGTGTTTAAAAAGGAAGGAATTCGTGTATCAATTTTTGTTGATCCTGAAATACAAATGGTTGAGGGAGCCAAAGAAACTGGCACGGACAGAATTGAATTATATACTGAAAGCTTTGCCCGGCAATATTCAAGTGGAATGAGAAAAGAAGCAATTGAACCATACATAAACGCTGCAAAAAAAGCCAATGAGTTAGGCTTAGGAATTAATGCAGGTCACGATCTTGATTTGCACAATCTTAAGTTTTTTTCTGAAAATATTGAAGGTCTCTCAGAAGTTTCTATCGGTCATGCGTTGATCACAGACGCCTTATATTTTGGCCTTGAAAATGCAGTGCAATTATATAAGAGGCAACTTATGTAAGCTTGTTTGAAAGGCAAAAAAAACCAACTTAAAAAAATACGATGCCTATATTTTAAAACCAATGGTTGCAATAATAGCGCTGCCATTATTTTTTAATTGAGCAGCGGCGTTGGGTTTATCCTGCAAAAGGTATGGATAATTAATGTCCTTATTAAGTGAATAAACATAGGTGAAATCTACAAAAATTCCTTTATTTCTGTAACCCAGACCACCACTTATTTTGTAGAGACTTGCCGTTTGATTTTTATAGGGATTTCCATAATACGCTCCTCCAGCTCTTACCATATAAGTATTGAATTTTAGCTCCCCACCTACTCGTACATTAAAAGTATTTTTATACAATCCACGAATAACCCTGTCAAGCGAAGAATAATAATCCTTTGCAGCGGCATCTGTCTTATCAGCCGATTTAAAAGCGGCGCCTTTATAATTTACATACTCAACATCCGCTGTTATAAAGCCACGCTGTTGCCGCACGTCGGCCACTTCACGAAAAACATAAGACGCTCCAGCCATAATTTTCATGGGCGTATTTAAATTATATTTCGATTCCAATAATTGTCCATTATTTAAATCCTTCGAGCTTTGACTTTTAATTCCCGCGCCACCGTATCCTTCCAGGTCAGTTATTACTTCAGCAGAATATTTATCAGCGAGTTGATAGCTTGTAGGCGTTTGAAATGAAAGTCCCAGCCTTATATCTTCTACAGGTTTGTAAATCACTCCAATTTTCGCATTGCCACCAATACCGTTCGTATTTAATTTTTCATTCACTTCAAAATAATTAAAATTGTTGGTCGCAATTCCTGTAGCATCTGTTTCCTTATAATGTGAGTCACGATTAAAGTTTAGAAAATCGAAGCTTAGCGAAGCACCCATGTATAATTTCTCATTTATGTTGATGGCGCCGCCTATTGAAAGATCCGTGATGCCACCTGAAGTGTTCAAGGTATTTTCCTGTATCAAACCAAGGTTTGGATTAGCAAGACTTCGATATCCTGATACCGAACCATCGGCTGCTCTTACCGTATCTATCAAATAGGTATTAAAGGCAAGGCTGCTGCCAAACGGATAATTTGTAGCAGCCATATTCGGATCAGTAACATGATCATTTACCAATTCTTCCAGGTATTTTTCAGAATAGGAACTGTTCGTATTTTGTCCTTTATAATAAATGTGCTTATTAAAGTCTGCGACGCGATTGACGCCAATTGCAAAGGTGAAACTTTTTACTTTTTTTTGAGGAGAAGATGATGAAAACAACAACCCGCTTGCGCCAAGATTGAAATTATTGTTATTTGCCGACGAAGCATTATTTAAATAATTTGAGGTTGAATTTTTTATTGCATATCCGGGCGTTAAAACAAATTCCCCTGTTTTATAAAACCCCAATCCTGCCGGATTAATAAACAAGGATGAAAATTCGCCGCCGAGAGAAGCACCCGCTCCACCAATTGCCTGGTTGCGTGCTGTTCCGTTTTGAGTTAGCCAGGAATAACGAAGAGCATCCGCAGGTTCCTGTGCGTATGTTTTAGTGACAGCAAAAAAAATGATTACTAAAAAAAATGTTGTTTTCATCGTACAAAAGTTTAGCTGCACTAATAATTTCACTATTGATGCATCTTAAATTATGATAACCTTGGTGAATGGAAATATTTTTTAAAGGAAATACTATCCACCATTAAATTTTATTTTCTGAAAGTTCTAACAGGTGCGCTACTAGTGCTACCGGAAGAAGAAGAATTATTACTACCACCAGATGAAGGCTGAAACGATCTTGCCGGTCTGTAGTTAGTGTTATTATCTGTGTTTCTATTATTGTTTATGTAAGTATTTCTTTCACTGCTGTTGTTATTATTATTAGGAGTAAATATTCTTCTAATAAAACTACCAACTCCTGTAGTAGCAGTTGGCACCGGCTGAGCAAACGTGCGTACGGGAACAGAATTGCCGGTGCGTGTAGCCGGAGTTACATAGCCGGAACTGGTGTTGGCGGTCCTAGTGTATGCACCAAGATTATACCTTCTTGCACCATTGTAATTGCTTGCAGCATTTTCTGGTTTTAAATTATAATAAACCGGAGAATAGAAATCATAAGGAGAATAGTAATTGCCATAGTTATTAAAGGAATTATAAGAACTATAATAATTGTATGGATAAAATGTTACACCTGTATATCCATAAGGATTAATATAGGAATAAGGACTGTATAAGGAAGGATTATACGCGTAAGGATCATAACCATAGCCAAAATCCAGGGAATTATAATTACGGTACACCGGGTTAGTTATGCCTCGTCTTATAGAAAAATCTTCGCCGTTACTTTGATTATTATAGCCATAACCATCCTTTTCCTGTTGATTGTTTGTGGTTACATATTCTTCCTGTGGTGGCGCCGGAGAATAATAAACGTCATCTGGAGTTTGCCCTATTCGGTAAGCAGTACTGCAACTTGAAAATACTATCACTAATCCTGCTATAAGTAAAGATGTTGTTTTCATAACTTTTAAGTTAAACAATTAAAAATGAAGTTGTTACTTTGCGGCCTCGTTCGTTGTAAATTTAAGCATTTAATACCTAATATTTAACGTTGAATTGCACGAATGGTTGTTAAATAATATCTAATATAAAAATAAATTTTTTTCCACTTACTTGTGTCAAAATGAAAAAAAATTGAGTTCTTTTTATTAGAGCCGGTAAAAAGTGAATTAAATAATATGAGTAAAGAAATTACAAAAAGAGAAGAGGATTATTCCCAATGGTATAATGACATTATATTGAAGGCAGGGCTTGCGGATTACAGTGCGGTGAGGGGATGCATGGTAATAAAACCTTACGGATTTGCCCTTTGGGAAAACATGCGTGACCAGCTTGATAAACGATTTAAAGAAACCGGGCATCAGAATGCTTATTTTCCATTATTTATTCCAAAAAGTTTCCTCAGCAAAGAGGCTGCACATGTTGAAGGTTTCGCGAAAGAATGTGCAGTTGTAACGCACTATAGGTTGAAGAACGATCCAAACGGTGGCGGCATCATTGTTGACCCGGATGCAAAGCTGGAAGAAGAATTAATTGTAAGGCCTACATCAGAAACAATCATTTGGAATACGTATAAAACCTGGATACAATCTTACAGAGATTTGCCACTGCTGATAAACCAATGGGCAAACGTGGTGAGGTGGGAAATGCGTACGCGCCTTTTTTTAAGGACAACGGAATTTTTATGGCAGGAAGGCCACACCGCACACGCTACCTCACAGGAAGCCATACACGAAACGCTGACCATCCTTGATATATATGCTGAATTTGCAGAAGAGTGGATGGCGCTGCCAGTAATAAAAGGGATTAAAAGTGTGAATGAGCGTTTTGCAGGCGCTGTAGAAACCTATTCGATAGAAGCCCTGATGCAGGATGGCAAAGCATTACAATCCGGCACGTCGCATTACCTCGGGCAAAATTTTGCTAAAGCCTTCGACGTTCAATTTACTGATAAAGAAAATAAATTGGATTATGTGTGGGCATCAAGTTGGGGCGTAAGTACAAGAATGATTGGCGCATTAGTGATGGCGCACAGCGATGATAGCGGGCTTATATTACCACCTAAGCTTGCCCCAATTCAAGTGGTGATTGTTCCGATTTATAAAGGCCAGGAGCAAAAACAAATGATTGATGAAAAGGTGAAATTTTTCATGGATGATTTTAAAGCACTTGGGATAAGAGTTAAGTATGATGACGATGATAATAACCGCCCGGGGTGGAAATTTGCAGAATATGAATTAAAAGGAGTTCCTGTAAGAATTGCCATTGGAGCGAGAGATATGCAAAGTAATATAGTTGAGATTGCGCGAAGGGATACAAAAGAAAAAATTTCTGTATCAATGGATGGCATTGCCAACACCGTGCAGGTTTTATTAAAAGATATACAGGAGAATATTTATAATAGAGCGAAAGTTTTTCGGGATAATAATATAACCAAAGCTGATAGTTGGGAAGAATTTGAAAAATTGCTCAATGAAAAAGGTGGTTTTATTTCGGCACATTGGGATGGACCCGCGGAAACAGAAGATAAAATAAAGGAACTAACGAAGGCGACTATACGCTGCATTCCTTTAAATAATTTGCAGGAAGAAGGCGCTTGTATTTATTCAGGAAAGCCAAGTAAAGAGCGGGTTCTATTTGCAAGAGCGTATTGACAACTTTATATGTAAGGGACTTTTTCTTAAAAAATAATAAGCTTTAATGTAAAATCCTGATCTTAAAACATAAGCCTTTAAAGCTTCACTACTTTGCCAGGTAATTATAATCTGCAAGTAATTTTTCTAAAAAATCTATAGCATACAAGTCTGTTTGTATTTTTAAAACTTCCATTACTTTGCGGGCAACGCGTGTGCATGTTTTCGTATCATGATTTTTATGGAACAGGTTAATTACATTTTTAATTGTATTGATATCGCGGTCGGAAAGTTTTAAAACTTCAGGGTATCTCACCACATAATCGGCCTCCTGTATTTCCATAAAAACAGTGTCATCAACCGTAAATACTGATTTGGTATTTACCACAACTGTATTGGCGGCAAGGTCTCCAAGGCGTTGATTTTTTTTTGTAAAAGCAATAAAAATCACCACCATAATTCCGAGGAAGGTAGTAACAAGTATGTAAACGACCAGGCTTTCGCGTGTAAGGACGGTGTACCCAAAAAAGAATGGCCATTCAAAGGCTTTAAACATCCAGCGTGTAATATATTGGCTCAATTCCGGCTCTCCGCCATCGAGGCTTATCACCCTTATATTCATCACCTTTTTGCCGAAAGTTTGGCCATGCATCATCACTTCTGAAACGAGAGAATATAAAAGCATCGGTATAGAAATAGTCAGAATATCTATTCCTACATGTTCTTTTAGTACCTGCGTGCTAACGTTTTTAAAGCCGCCATAATAGAAATATTTCATACCAACGAAAAACAAAATCAGGAGCATAAAATCCATCAAGTACGCGAAAATTCTTTTATAAAAATCGGCTATCTCAAATTCAAGATCAATATTAAAAGGAGTGGCTATCTGGATAACGCTCATAAAGCAAATTATTATATAAAAGTATAAATGCGGGCTTTTTTTTCGCCAATTTTACCCTTCTACTTTTATTTGCCATAACTCTCATAATTTTAGGCAATGCGTGAAGCGAGGTTTATAAAAAAAAATGTTGAGAAATGGAATAAGTATCAGCGGGAGGAATCCAAAGACCCTGATGAAATGGCGGACAGGTTCATCACCTTGCTCGATGATTTGTCTTATGCGAAAACCTTTTATCCAAAGAGTAAAGTTAACCGTTGGATAAACGGCCTTGCGGCCGGAATTTATCAAAATATTTACCAGAATAAAAAGCGCAGATATTCCAGGGTAATCCTGTTTTGGAAATATGAACTACCGCTATTGTTTCGTCGCTACCACAAAACATTTCTTTTCACCTTTATCTTATTTGTTTTGTTTGTTACTATCGGTGTTATTTCTTCTACTACAGACCCGGATTATGCCTCCAATTATTTCAATCATAAAGTGCAAGCGGGCTATTATGACGAAACAATTTCCAGGATTCAAAAAGGCGATCCGTTCGGAATATATAAAGACTCAAATCCGTTCTCCATGTTCGTGCATATCGCTTATAACAATATTAGCGTGGCTTTTAAGAGCGTTGTATTTGGCGTTTTTTTCGGCATCGGCACGCTCTTTTTAATGTGGAGCAATGGGCTCATGTTGGGGTGTTTTCAATACATCTTCTTTTCACAGGGCTTGGGTTGGCAGTCGGTAATGGTCATTTGGATTCATGGCACGCTTGAGATTTCATCTATTGTAATTGCAAGCTGCGCGGGCCTGATACTTGGTTTCGGGTGGTTGTTTCCGGGAACCTACACACGCAGACAATCATTTTTGAAGTCCGCAAAAGATGCAATGAAAATATGCGTAAGCCTTGTTCCGCTTTTTATTGTCGCTGCATTTTTTGAAAGTTACATCACCCATCTTATGAGTAATACTTTTGAAAAAGATTCTCATGATATCGGGCTGCCGGTTCCTGTAAGTGTTATCATTCTTGCAGGCTCATTCTTTTTTGTATTATGGTATTTTGTATTGTACCCAATTCGGTTGCACAACAAAAACGTAAGGCTTGAAGATGGAAAAATTATAAAGAATGGCATTACCTATGAATTGTAATCACCTAAAAATTTATTTAATACTTATACTGCTGGGGTCTTCGGGCGGCTATTCTTTCGCACAAAATAAAAATGAAGCAAATAAAGAATCAACAACCGGAAATAAAATTATCCTTGATTCAGTAAATAGCGGATACGCCAGTCCGTTAGATACCGCACTTTACAAAAGCGAATTTGAGGAAGCAAATGATTCCATTTTAAAATGGAAACAGATGCGCGAGTTTGGCTATATGGCTTACATTGATAGCCTGCTTAGGAAACGAAAAAACCTGACGATCGACACAGTAAATATTAATGGGAACGGTAAAAGCAAAAAGGCAGCAAGTGCTATTGCGAAAAATAATTCCGGCATTAATAGTTTTATAAACAGCCTTCCGGTAAAGATTTTTTTCTGGCTCGTCGCCATTTTCTTCATCGGGTTTGTTCTTTATAAATTATTCTTTACAGGTGGCTTATTTGTAAAAGACAATACAAGCGCAGCCCTTGAGCCTACTGATGAAAAAGCTGAACTATTGAATGAATATTCAGCATATAATTTATTAATAAATGAAGCAGAAACAAAGAACGATTTTAACCTGGCAATAAGATATCTATACCTGCACTCGCTTAAAAAACTTGCCGACAGTGATTTAATTATTTTTTCACCTGAAAAGACCAATAATCTATACGTTCAGGAAATGTCGTCGCATGATTATCAAGCTGAATTTGCCTTCCTAACGAGGCAATATGAATTTACCTGGTATGGAAAATTTAAGGTCGATAATATTTGGTATGAACAACTCAAAAGCAGATTTATTTTATTTAATAAACACTTATAAAAGTTTTTGAAACATATTTTTTCAACCATATTATTATTTGCATTAGTTCCTTTTGTAATTACCAGTTGCTACCAGGGCAAAAAAGTTATGCCATCATTAAACGAAACGTATCGCAAATCTGATAAACAACCGTTCGGCTCTTTTGTAGCGTATGAGGAATTCAGGTATCTTTTTAAAGATCGTTATGTGCAAACGGTGACCGATCCTTTTGATGAAGAATGGAATAACATTGAAGACGACTCATCTGATAATAAATATTCCCTTTATTTTCTCGTAACCAAAAAGCTTGTACTAAATACTTCAGAAGTAGATGCTTTTATGGATTACGTAAAGGCAGGAAATGATCTGTTCATTTCGGCAGACTATGTAGACAACAGGCTGTTGGAAAATCTGAATTGTAATACCGAAAGGATTGGAGAAATTGTAGACGAAACCAAAGGCTTCATGCACCAGACAAACGTCGGCATGTATTTTAGCGATGACTTTAATGCGCCTAAATATGAATATTATTATTATCCATTTCTAAATGCGTTGTCGGGCTATGATACATCATTCACAAGGGTTTTAGGCATTAATGAAAACAACCGCCCAAACTATATAATTTTATTTGCAGGTAAAGGTCGTGTCTATCTTCACGTTGCGCCGCGCATTTTCAGCAATTACTTTTTACTCACCGGCGATAACCACGAATATCTTGAAAATGTAATTTCATATTTACGATCAGACCCGAAGAATATTTACTGGGATGAATACTATAAAAATACCAGCCCTTCCAGGAGAAACAACAAGCGCAGTAAAGCAGATGACAACTTTTCATCGTTAAGCGTCATCAATCAGAATCCATCTTTGAAATGGGCATTCTGGCTGGTAATAATTGGGCTTTTGCTTTATATACTTTTTAATGTGAAGAGAAAACAAAGGGTAATTGATATTATAAAACCGAATGCAAATACAACCGTTACTTTTACTGAAACTGTTGGCCGGCTATATTTACAAAAGCAAAACAATAATCATATAGCTGAAAAAATGATCACTTATTTTTATGAATACATACGCAATAAATACTTTATTAGTACCGCAGTTATCAATGACGAATTCATAAATTCTCTTTCAGGAAAAAGTGGCGTTGCAATAGATAAAACGCAGCATTTGTTTGCTTTAATAGAACAAACTAAATTGGAAGAAGATCTTGATGATGATGCGCTATTGAAATTAAATGAAGGAATTGAAAATTTTTATAAAGTTAATGTTTGATGGAAGAAAATATTTTTGAACATAGGATTGATCTCACTCCGCTAAGCGCTGCAGTTGCAGATATTAGAAATGAAATAGGTAAGGTAATAGTTGGCCAGCACGAAATGGTGAATATGCTTATGATAGGCTTGTTAAGCGATGGTCACATTCTTATTGAAGGCGTACCCGGCGTGGCCAAAACATTGACAGCAAAACTAATTGCTAGAATTATTGATGCAGATTTTTCGCGCATACAGTTTACGCCGGACCTTATGCCGAGTGATGTATTAGGCACATCCGTTTTCAATCCAAGGGAAGCTGATTTTCAATTTAAGCGAGGTCCTATATTTAGTAACATTATTTTAATAGATGAAATAAACCGGGCGCCCGCAAAAACACAGGCAGCACTGTTTGAAGTGATGGAAGAAAGGCAAATTACTATAGATGGTTTCACCCACGTAATGGAGTTTCCATTTTTAGTGCTGGCAACACAAAATCCAATTGAACAGGAAGGAACTTACCGGCTTCCGGAGGCTCAACTGGACAGGTTTCTGTTTAAGATAAATGTAAAATATCCGACGCTTGAAGAAGAAGTAAATATTCTCATCAATCAACAATCTGTTAGTCAAAATACACTTGTTGCAGATGTAAATAAAATTTTATCTACGGTGCAAATTTTAGAATACAGGAATCTCATCAGCCAGGTATTTATTGATGTAAAACTGATTGAGTTTATTGCTAAAATTGTAAATGAAACCCGTAACAATGCCTCGCTATTTCTTGGTGCTTCGCCGCGGGCATCACTCGCAATCTTAAAAGCATCAAAAGCAAACGCCGCCATTAAAGGAAGAGATTTTGTAACGCCCGAGGACGTGCTGCAAATGGCTACTCCTGTGATGCGTCACCGCATTATTTTAACTCCGGAAAAAGAAATGGAAGGCATCACACCAGATCAGCTTATTCAAAATATTATCGCCAATATAGAAGTGCCCCGGTAAAAACTTAAACCATGTTATTGCTTAAAACAATACAAAAATATTTTGGCGATTTATTTCTCACTTCGCGCTTTTATAAAGGCCTCCTGGCTTGTGTTTGTATATTCGTAATGGCATTTTACTTTCCATCCCTTACTACAATTTCGTTAACGGCTTTCTTTGCATTTATTTGTTTTTGCATTGCAGATTATTGCTTTTTATTTTTTACAAAAAAGTTTCCTTTTGCAAAAAGAATTACCGCAGAAAGATTGAGCAATGGCGATGAAAATAAAATTGAACTGATCATCAAAAATGAACTTTCATTTTTGGTAAATATTAATGTCATTGACGAACTTCCTTCCCAATTCCAGCAACGTAAATGGAAGAAGCATGTTTCCTTAAAACCCAGGCAACAAAAAAAAATAATTTATTTTCTCCGGCCTCAGCAAAGAGGAGCATATTTTTTTGGTGATATACATTTATTTATTACATCTCAACTAGGGTTTATTTGCCGAAGGTTTACATCTTGCGCTGGGGAAACTGTTCATGTTTATCCGGCGTTCATGCAGCTTTACAAATATGAATTATTGTCGAACGCTACATTGCAAAATGAAGCGGGAAGCCGCAGAATGCGTAAGATTGGCCAGAGTATGGAGTTTGAGCAAATTAAGGAATATGTCAGTGGCGATGATATACGTACGCTCAACTGGAAAGCATCGGCGCGAAAAGGCGGCTTGATGATAAATAATTTCACTGATGAGCGGTCGCAACAAGTGTATTGCCTGATTGATAAAGGGCGGCTGATGAAAATGCCTTTTGAAGGATTGACATTGCTTGATCATGCTATCAACAGTTGTCTTATTTTAAGTAACATCTGTTTAAAAAAGCAGGATAAAGTTGGGATTATTACTTTTTCAAATACCATCGGAACTTTATTGCCGGCAGACAGGAAACCATTGCAGAAAGAAAATATATTGCAGTTGCTTTATAACCAAAAAACAGAATTTCTTGAAAGTGATTTTGAAATGCTTTATATGCAAATTAGAAATCGCATTAAGCATCGCAGCCTTATGATATTGTTTACAAATTTTGAATCTTTATCAGGGCTAAACAGGCAAATTGAATATTTAAGATCGTTGTCACGCCATCACTTATTACTCGTGATATTTTTTGAAAATACGGAACTCGAAAAATTAACAGGCTCGCATGCAAATAACGTGGAAGAAGTCTACATCAAAACTATCGCGGAAAAGTTTGCATTTGAAAAACGCCTAATTGCAAAAGAATTATTAAAATACGGAATTTTATCTTTGCTTACTTCTCCTAAAAAACTTACGGTGAATACGATCAATAAATATTTGGAACTTAAAACCCGGCAGGCAATTTAATTTTTTTTTGATGAATGAAAATACTTTTGAAGAAGGCAGGGTATTACTCGTAAATAAGCCTTTACATTGGACATCTTTTGACGTGATCAGGAAGATCCGTAATACGATCAAGATCAAAAAAGTAGGCCATGCCGGAACGCTGGATCCTTTGGCTACCGGCCTTTTGATTGTATGTACCGGAAAATTTACCAGGCAAATAAATGAATACATGGCACAGGAGAAGGAATACACAGGCACCTTTACATTGGGTGCTGTTACGCCTACTTTTGACCTGGAAAGTGAACCGGAAAATTTTCGTTCTTTTAGCAGCATTACTTCAGAAGCAATTTTTGAAGCAACAAAACAATTTAAAGGCGAGATAATGCAATTACCACCTATTCACTCCGCAATTAAACAAAAGGGAAAACCGGTTTACTTACTTGCACGGCAAGGAAAAGAAGTAACGATGGAACCCAGGAAAATTATTATACGCGAATTTGAAATTACAGAAATAAACTTTCCCGTAATTTCATTCAAAACAGTTTGTACAACGGGAACGTATATACGCAGTTTGGCTAATGACTTTGGGCAGGCGCTTGGTTGCGGCGCATACTTGAGTAGTTTGTGCCGTACACGCATCGGTAGTTTTTTGCTGGAAAGTGCAATAACAGTCAATGAATTCGTCGATTCGGTCGTTAATACAAAGGGCCAGAAACTGATATAATTTTTTAGTGTTCCCTGCAAACAATTTCAAAAAAA
This sequence comes from Chitinophagales bacterium, assembly GCA_038245055.1. Classification (GTDB taxonomy): domain Bacteria; phylum Bacteroidota; class Bacteroidia; order Chitinophagales; family Chitinophagaceae; genus Ginsengibacter. Next base: position 24,655 of record JBBRSV010000070.1, read on the forward strand.
GTTATTTACAAGCAGGCCTTAAAAATTGAGTACTATAAATCTTTGCCTACCCGATTTTCCCTGCGCGTCAAAAATTTGTCCGATAGCATTAACACAACGGCCACATTAATTTGATAAATAAATTTGATCGCAGTCCCTGTTGTTGCTTTTTATTTTTGATTGATTAGAATGCTTATTCCTTCTGAAGTTTGAGTGATCTATTGATTTTCTAAATAATTATTTAGAATTTGCAGCGAATAGATATTTTTACCGGTCAATAATTCTATGGGGTTGAAACTTTTTTCTGTACTGTTATTCGCAATATTTGCTTGCCAGCCGATATATTCACAAACATG
>JBBRSV010000071.1:0-24783 GCA_038245055.1 Chitinophagales bacterium
CCTTTTTATCGTTTAGCATCAGCCTTATTACTAACAGGTTGCTCTTCAGCAGAGCCCGCATCCTTTTTAGCTGACCATCAAAATTCAAATCATAAATTGACAAAATCGCCAACTATTTTTGTCCACATTGCCAAATAAAAAAAACTGCCTTTATGAGGCAGCTTTTCTTATATTCCCAATGCAAATCTTTATTTACTAATCACCATTTTCTTTGTTTGAATTTCTGTGCCGTTATTAAGCTTCAGCGTATAAACTCCTGGCTTAAGCGAACTAACGTCAATGGTATTAAAGTTAGGACCTATACTTACCGCCATCTTTTTCAATAAAACTTGTTGCCCAAGTTCATTCACAATACTTACATCGGCACTTCCAATTTCAACCGCATCAAATGAAATATTAACTGCGCTTGTTGCTGGCACCGGGTACAATTTTAATCCACCAGCTTTTACATTTGTGTTGTTGGCGTCATTAGAAATATTTGCAGTAAATGTGCCGCTACCCGTATTTACTTGTAACGAATAACAATCAGTTGCACTTGAAGCACCATTAACTCCAGCTACTTCTACTACATAGCTTCCCGCCCTTTTGTGGTTATAAACAACTGTTACCGGGTCGCCTGAAGAAGAGGTTACTAACTTTTTTCCACTATTGTCAAATAAGGTAAGAGAGTAATTCAGATTGGAAGATTTTGTCAGCGTTACCTTCACATTTTTCTGACTGCCGGAAGTACTAAAGCTATAAAAATCCATATCTCCGGAAGGATTAATTGCTGCGCTAATGGGCGTTCCGGTTGCGATGGCGGCTGCGGTAGCGAAAGTATTATTTGATTCGTATTGATCTGAACAACCAGCAGAAAGCGTTGTAAATGAACCACCTGAGATATAGCTGGTACCTGTAGACGCGCAAATGGTTTGCACCTGCCAATCATAGCTGGTCGAAGCATTTAAGCCCGTAATTACTAATGAAGTTGCTGAAGTGTTTGCCATTTTCCAGCTACCTGAACCAGTTACCTGGTATTGTACGTTATATGAAACCGCTCCGGTTGCCGCTGTCCAGCCTACAGTGGCACCACTGCTGGTTATTGCAGATGCGTTCAAGCTTGTAGGTGGATTACAAGTTACCGTTCCTGCTGTTGTGCTGAACGATGCCTGCGCATAGGAACTGGATGATGATGAACAATTCGTTTTGACTCTCCAATCATAATTAGTTGACGCGGTTAAACCCGAAATGCCAACGGATGTTGAAGTAGTTGCGGTAGCCACTGAAGTCCAGGTGTTTTGGCCTGCAGGAGAATAATCTACAGCATAACTTACTGCACCACTTGCTGGAGCCGTCCAGCTAACAGTAGTAGTGGTACTTGTGATTGCTGAGGAAGTCAAGCCAGTAGGTGCACTACAGGTTACGCCAGAACAACTCAGACTAAATGTAGTTGAAGATGTTTGACCGTCAGGGTTGGTAACAGTAACCGTGTAAGGTCCGGGTGCTGCACTCGCGGGAACGGTAAAGTCTGCTTTAATTTGTGTTGGCGTAACAAAAATAATATTATTAACAAGAATTGTAGAGGGGCTAACGGACACGCCTATATGCTTAAATCCAGGTCCGCCAGCATCCAGACCCGGGTCGAAAAATTCGGTATTATTTGTGGATGTGCCATTAATAATGATCGTAGTTGTTGCGCCACAAGTAGGTATAGATGCTAACGTAGGTGCAGCAGGTGCAGGCGCTTTAAATTGCCCTGCTCTTACGCCCCATGCATTTGTTGTAGGAGCATATTCAGTAAATGTCCACATTGTCATGTCGTCTTCAGGATCAACAACTGTTTGAGTAAAATCTCCCCACCGGTTTGCTCCGGGGCTATACGAGGAAGTAGTATTGGTAAAATTTGCCGGAGCTTGAAATGTGCCAGCAGCATCCGTTCTATATCTTCCTGCCGCTGAAGCCTGGGCATATTGAGTAGGCCCTGCCGATGTAAAACCCATCAAATTATGGCCCTGGCCGCTTAAAGCAATTGTTGGGTAAGTATAATAAATTGCTGAAGAAGTTGGATTTGTTCCATCATACAATGTTGCAGCTTGCATCACTGTAGGTGTTGTGGCAAGGTTGCCAATTTCTAACCACAAGGCGCCATCCCTATCTCCACCAGAACCACCAACGCCGGAGCTATTTAATAAAGTACCTTGCGCTACCCATAAATTTGTCGTTCCTGTAATTTTATTTTTCTTGATCATAGCTGCGCAAAGCCTGCGGTCATTTCCATCTATTGCAATACCACCTAATGTTGGAACCGTTTTAGGGGAGTAAGTTGTAGAAGTAGTTAAATTGATATCTGATGAAAGCGTTGGTGTGCTGCCAGAATAGGAAACTCTTCTAATCACTAATTTTGAATAAACTGTTTGTGAAGCACCAATAAAATAACCATTGACCGCTCCGGGATCATCATTGTGAACACCCTGTGGAGTGTACATGTTAGTGCTGGTAACATTGTGTGGGAAAGAAGTTACCGTAAGTGAACCCGAGATAAGGCTTGCTTTATTTAAAACCCACATATTACTTCCTGAAAATGTTTTGCCATTGGCAAACATGTTACCACCGATGTAAAGAGAATTCTTGTCAACACCTAAAGTAGGATAATCGAAAAAGTCACTTGAAGATCCGCCTGTTCCAGAAACATTGAAATAATAAAGTGTAAAACTGCTGGAACTTGTAATTGTCGGGCCATCACTAACGGCAACCATGCAATAGTTATTGGTTGTGTGATTTACTTCAATTGCCACCACAAACCACCGGCCTGTAAGCCGGTCAAATCTCACATGCGGGTCACTTATACTGTTAATACCTAAGGACGTATTAGTAAAAAAAAAGTTCAGGTCAATATTTACTGCTGCATCTAAAGTTGCTGTTGCACTGCCGGTTGAGGTAGTTACTGCGCCGCCGGTTACGGATGGTTTTGCAAATGCCTTCAGCCTGCAATTTGCAGTTGCCACTATTTGTGTAGTACCCACATCACCACAATTATCCGGTGGAGTGTATGGTGATTCCCTTCCTGTAATTGCCGTTCCATAATTACCCCAGATAGTTAGGAAATTGCTATAAACTGCCTGGGTTGGCGTTGCTGCAACGGTGGTGTTCGTTGTTACTTCTTTATTTACAAGCGTGCCAAATCTTGAAACCGGCTTCGCAGCAGGGTTCTGTCCTTTTGGCTCAGGACCTTCCATTTCCGGCCTTAAATATGGTTTGAAGTTAGTGGGAATGGGATGTGTAATACCATATTCAATTACAGGGACTAAAGATTTTTTAACACCGATTATTCCCCTGGTAGTAATGCCTTTTATTTCACCTTTGTCCTGGGCGAAAATTGAAGGGAAGAGGAATAATGCTAATAAGGTAGGTAGAAGTTTACGCATTGTGGTTTTTTTAGTTTTATGATATAATTCTACCTTAAATGTAATTCGAATCCAATTCTTAGCAACGATTTACACAATATTTTTTTTTGATTTGAAAATGCATTCGCATAGGTTAAACCAACTTTATTAGAGTTGAAAATTATTTATTAAAACTGAAATTCATTTTATCTTACATCGAAGTTTGCGCAATATTCCAAGCCATTTATTGCAAACCAATTTCTTTTTCATTTAAAATATTCAATGCATGAAAATAATTTTCCTCTTTTTTTTCCTTTTCATGATAAACGCGTCGCCGGCGCAAAATAAAACCACCAAGCGTGTTATTTTCGATACTGATATGGGCCCGGACTATGATGATGTTGGTGCGATAACTTTATTGCATGCCTTTGCGGATAGCGGCAAAATAAAAATTCTGGCAACTATAGCCAGCACAAAATATGAAGGTGTTGCCGCCGTGCTAAATGTCTTGAACACCTATTTTAAGAAACCTTACATTCCTATAGCCGCGCCGCGCGGGAACGCAATAACCCAAAAGGATTGGCAGCATTGGACGGATACGCTGATTGCAAATTACCCGCACTCGATCAATCATAATTCTGAGGTTCCGGATGCTGTGGAACTGTACCGAAAAATTTTATCAAAGCAGCCCGATAATAGCGTTACCGTTATTACCGTTGGGTTTCTTACTAATATTTCAAACCTTCTTCAATCCGCACCGGATAAATATTCTCCCTTAAACGGAAGTGAACTTGCGCGAAAAAAAATTAAGCAACTTGTTTGTATGGCAGGCAAGTTTCCCGAAGGCTATGAATTTAATTTAAAAGAAGATGTGGCCGCGTCAAAATATGTTTTTGAGCACTGGCAAAAGCCGATAATATTTAGTGGTTTTGAAATAGGACAAAAAATAAAAAGTGGCCTTCCTCTGATTAATAATAATTCCATTCAAAACAGTCCTGTTAAAGATGTTTTTCGAATTTGCATTCCATTGGCTAAAGAAGACAGCCTGGGCAGAATGAGTTGGGATGAAACTGCTGTGCTGGTCGCAGTCGCAGGTTACCGGCCTTTTTATAAGCTGCGCAAAGGCACGATAAAAATAAAAGACGATGGTAAGAATGAATGGGATGAACAGGGAACCAAACAATTTTATTTGATAGAAGACAAGCCTGTGGCGGATATTCAGCAACTGATTAATTCGCTAATAATGCATCAGCCACATTTGCCATAATAGTACAAAAAGCCAACAGATCTTTTGTATCCAATAGCAAAATTTTATTTAGGTTTCACCAATATCGCATATATAACATATAGCCAACCCAATATGCCATGAATAATTGCCCATAATATAGACTTGTTCCTGCTCCAGGAAATTACCACAGCTATAATAGTTCCAAGCCCAATGCCAGGGCCTACATAAACCGGTTGAGCATATCCTGAATTATAACCAGAACTGTTGCACGCGATTAAAAACAGAGAAAAAAGAAAAAGCGGTGAAAGTAATTTTTTAACCATTAGAGTTTGTTTTTCCTTTAAAAAGTTATTTTCAAATCTACTATTTTTTTTTGCCAGCAATATTAAACACACCGTAACTAATGTATTCGCCTAAGCGCAAATTTCAGATAGATAATTATCATTTTATAGGAAATACACTTTCTGCGCCAGCAATAAAAATATTTACACGCGCAGGAATATTTTCTTTTTATACATTAAATATAAAAAGGCCCATTTTACCAATACAAACAAACACGCCATAAAAACAACGCCGAATGGATTTCCAACTAATTGCCCAACCCATTGAAAAAACCCATTGGTTGTATAATTCCAATTGATAAAACGGCCAGACATATATATGAGAATAGAATTCATACCAATTACCTTAAAGAAAAAAGCCCATTTTTGATACCCGAGAACATCTATTATATAGTAAAAAAGCGCCAGCAATAATAAGCTTATACCACCCACATTTAATACAAATGAACTTGTCCATAAATTTTTATTAATAGGAAAATCCAGGTTCCATATTTGAGCCAGGATTATGAAAATAATACCTGCCAGTGCTAACCTCAAAGTTTTCGTACTTTGCTTTAAGGCGCTGTTCTTTAATAATTTTCCGGCGAATATGCCTAAGAGCCCGGTACAAATCGCGGGGATCGTTGAAATCAATCCCTCAGGATCATGAATTTTCAAATACAACCGGCCGGGTAAAATTGAGCGGTCAAGATAAGAAGCAAAATTGCCTTCCATGGTAAGATCACCTTTTGGGAAACCTGGTGCTGCATTAAACTTCAGCAATAGCCAATAACCAATCAGCAGTGCGCAAAACCAAATAATTTGACTTACATTTTTTGCATACAAATAAATAATATTGGCGAACATATAAGCAAGCCCGATGCGGCCCAATACACTTCCAAAACGGATGTCAGCAAGAGGACGAATCTGCAATCCATTATTATAAATGATACCCAAAATCACGAGGATCAAACTTCTTTTTATAACGCGAATTAAAACCTGATGCCTGCTTTTGCCTTTTTCCAATTCCCGGCCAATAGAGTAAGGGGTAGCAACACCTGAAATAAAAAGAAACAATGGAAATATTAAATCATAAAAATGAAATCCATTCCACGCCGGGTGCGTAAATTGATTAGAGATGGCGCCCCAAAATGGCGAGCCGGTTGATTTGGCAAGACCATGAAAAATTTCCTCCGCTCCCATGATCCAGAACATGTCGAAGCCGCGCAATGCATCAAGGGAATATAGCCGGGGGCTGTGAAAATCTTTTATTGGGTTTGTTACATCTTCAGAAAGAAGGCGCTCTGTTTCGTCTGGCGTCATACCTTTTATTAATTAATATGAAAAAATGATAAAATAAAAGTAGGCAATAAAATTGCTTTGCATTGAAATTTTATCTCCCGGTAAAATAAATTTACAACTCGACTAAAAGAACATTCCGATGACTACTCGCCGTTCAAATATAACTAACGTAAACGATTAAACGCTTATAAAAATCTGGTTGTAAAAAAAAAAACGATCTGTTTGAAATGTAATTTTTCCAGGAAAATTTTGTTACATGCACAAATAAAGGTTTGATCCTTTTTTACTTTTCACGTCAGCATGCTGCTATTTTTTTTAGTATCGTTTTGGAGTCAGCCTAATTCATTCGTCAGAAAATAAAACTGCGTTAAAACATTTATTTGAATTAATCGTTCTCATTAATATGAGATCAAAGACGTAAATTCAATTTATCAATTCTAAAAGTAAAAACATGAAATCCCTATCCGAAACATGGTTTACAGAAGGCTATATTGATTTCGAATTAAAAAAATATACCCTGCTTGCCTACTTGCAGCACGTAAATTCCTACTTCAACCAAAATAAGTTGTATCCACAGTTAGCGGATATAATTTTTCACTACAATAACATCATCGCCTTTAGAGAGAACCGAAAATTCTTGCAGGAGCATTTTCCTAAACAGCTTACTGAGGTTAATCTAAAAAAGCTACAGTTAGAATATGAAAAAATGATTGAGGATGATGAATTAATGTCGTCGCTTGAAGAGATTGTTCATTATTCGGCTACCAAAATAAAAACAGCTATACAAAACGGAACGGAGATTTATGAATTCGTAGAAGCCAAATTAAGCATTGAGCCCGTTGGCCTCGTTCCGCTCGATACTACTGAAGGATATCTTTTGATAAGAGATGGGAATTTTAATTCTACCGTCGCTTATCAATACCAGCTCACCATTTTTGAAAAGCACGATGAGAAATACCGCGGCATAAAAACAAGTTTTGTTCAGCAATGGAAAAGAACCGTAAGCAATACCGTGGAAAATATAAAAGTAGAATTAATAAGAAACAGGCGTGAGTTTCCGAACCCCGCAGTTTATAATATTGAAACGTCGCTCGCCTACCCTATGGAGGAAACGTTGCTGCCAATTGCTAAAAGAACTTTTGTAAAGTACATAAGCTCCTGATAATAATCAATTGACCTTAAAATTTTAATGAGATGTAAAGAGGTAGATTTTCGATAGGAATGGTTCTAATCCGAAAAATTTAGCAGCTTACTTATTTTGGAATTTGTTTATGACAATTGGCACTGCCTTTAGTTTGCAAATTATACAAAGTGCACTTTTAATTTCTCATAAATAGGAATGAGTTCTTCGGGGGATAATGTATTTTTCAATTCGCGAAAAGTCGTTACGAATTTTTGGATATTTTTCTTGTTTTCTCTTACATCAATCAATTCGTTGCCCCGTGATTCACTTTGAATTTTAACAATCCCCTCCAGTATTTTCAATTTAATTTCTGCGTTCCAGGCAAATAATCCATTGTTGGTATAGGCGATAAATCCTATCTCACTTATGTTACCGAAAACCCATCCTAATAAATTTGCTGATTCTATTGCCAAGGCCAGATACTCAGCAGTTGTAAGGTTGTCAAGCGATAATTGTTCGGTATGTTTTTGCGCAAGTTCCATTTCTTATAAACAATATATCAGTTAATTTTATTGTTGAAATTATAAAAAATATTCGAAAATATATAATATAACGGCATAAACAAATTCAATAATAGCTAATCAATAATGGTTAACATTTTAATTGCAAATTGCTCTATACTTAACCTGGTTTATGCCAAATACGCGAATAAGTAAAATAAGGTTTGGTTGAATAAGGTATTTAAAGGCTTTCGCTTTAAAAAGGCTGCTAACTTCATCGAATTAAGACTAGTTAACAAGAATATTAGATTCGGAAATTTGTTGAATTTTTTTTGAGATTATCTTCGTTCAATCAATTTTCGACCGTTTAGTGGTAAATAAATTCAAATTTAATGCGTCTCAGTATATCTCTCTTTCTCAGCTCAAGACGACTAATCTTTACTTAATATAACTTATTTTCAAATAGGCAAATTCGTAATAATTTCTACCCTCTAATCAATAACATGAACGCCACAGCCATATTTAAAAAAGCATTAAAGTTGATGGGCAACCACTTTGAAATTAGCGCCGTTTCAGATAATGAAGGCCTTGCCGGTATGATTCTGAAATGATATTAGGAAACCGCAAGTTTGAAAAAAATGAACTTAATATTCTTTGTTTCGGAAAATCAATTATACTTTCAACTTATCGCTAAGATAATTATAGCTCGAAGTGATGCTCGCAAAAGCGCGAGCGGGCATATCGTGTTCTACAAAAAAGTGTTTCATTCCTGCTTCAGTTGCGTGATCAAAAATTCTTTTAAAATCTATGATGCCTTCACCAACGGGCACGGGTAGATTTTTTTCTTTATCGAGATCTTTAACATGCCACAACGCAAAACGCCCCGGATGCTGATGAAAAAGTTCTACCGGATCGACGCCTGCTTTTACAGCCCAACATAAGTCCAGCTCCATTTTTATATCCGGCGTTAATTGTTTAAAAAAGATATTATAAGGAACCTCTCCTTCTACTGTTTCAAACTCTTCAGTATGATTGTGATAGGCAAGTGTAACATTTGCTTTTTTACAAATTTCCCCGGTTCTATTTAAAATTTCTATGGCCGATTTAACTTCATCAAGCGTATGCGTAGGAATGTTAGCGCACACGAGATACGGCACTCCACCTTCTGCCACTTCGTCAACAAGATCCTGCATATTTTCTTTTAAATTTTTCATTGGTGGAATAGTTATCGGCTTACCGTCCGGACCGACTGGCATTTTTGCACCAGGAGGCAATTTGAATGGAGCACCTAAAACATGATGAGATTTCCAGGACATTCCAACGCTCCTAACAAGCGAAGCAAACTCCCCTGGCTTCATGCCGTAAAAAGGTCCAATTTTACTAAATGCGGATTCAACTTCTTTGTAGCCAATATTAGCCACCCTTTCAAGATTTTCTTTTACATCTTTATCCATTACATTAAATAATGTAAACAACTGTAGCCCTATAGGATGATGTGGTTTTAAAAATGCAGCATTAATTTGTTTTGGAATGAGGATGGTTCCAAGTGCAGCAGCACCGGTAGTTTTTAAAAAGTTTCTTCGTTTAAGCATGACCGTGGGTTTAAATGATTAGCGTATTTATCAAATCGTTTTTTACCGCTCTGCAAATTAATTTACTTAATTTTTTCATTTACATGTATGGCCAAAACTCAGACCGCAATTATAAATTTATTGAATGGTAACTTATTTATTTTGTGATATTTAATCTTTCATTCAAGAAGCGAAAAAACATGATTAACAAGCAGAATATTTTTTTAAAGATAGTAGTTATTAGATTATTTAAGGTTGCAATATCATGTGCTATTTTATAAATTTAATTTGATTTAAATTTCGTAATCCAGCCTTCGGCTTTTAGTGATTCAATCAGTTGTGGATCCTTAACTGACATAGCCGGAAGCCATTTGTCGCCAATGCGTTGTCGATTCCAAAACACACCTTTTGCATTACTAGCCTTTGCGAAATTATAGCGGTAAAGCACAGCCCTGACGTACTTTGGCGGCTCGCCGGGAAAAGGATCGTTTGCAAACAGCCCTAACGCAATCGGATCATTATGAAGCAGTTTCCATACCAGGTTAAGCGTCCATGGATAATCTTCCGGCGTAGCCATTGCAGCGAACCACATTTGCCAGTCAAAATGCAATTGATAGGGAGCGATCTGCGGCGGGCGCTTATAAAGATCTACCGGCAATGCCTTATAGATATAAGGTTTCCAGTGGGCGCTATCGTTTGGAGTCGCGTCCAAAGTTCCTTCAAATACTACATTCAAACGCTCCTGCCCAACCGTGCCGAAAGCGCCATAGGTATTTACAATTTCGAAGGCATCAAATGACGAGTTCATTAGTTGTGCAGAAGATAACATATTAAGTACCGGCCGAATACTGAGTATGGCGATAAGCACAGTAACGATCCATGCTGTAACATGAACCGGGCGTGAAGGGATTGCATTCGCTTCAGCTAACTCAGCTTTTCGCACTAAGGATTTAGGCAAAAGCCGCGACCAAAAACGGTCGTCGAAGCAAGCCAACGCAGGTACAATGGTGAGCCAGTTGAAAAAAGAAAGGTTGCCGCTGAGTATGAGTGACAGTTGAAAAAGAATCAACACAATTCCCGCTAAGTACCGTGCAATGCGCGGCCAGAATACAAACCAGGGCGCCACAAGCTCAGCAAGAAAATTAAACCAAACACCAATTTTTAGGATTGAATGGGGCAAAAAATGAAACCATCTGCTCAAAGGCCCCGGTAGCGGTTGGGTTTCAAAGTGGTAATAAAGCGCGGTTGCATTTCGCCAGATATTATCATTGCGAAGCTTGATCATTCCAGCGCCAATCATAATGCGAAAGATCAGCCAGCGAAACAAAACGATAATGAGTAACGGCGGCGCTGTTCTTGGAAATGGGCGCATGTCGAAAAGTGGGCAAAGAAAGATAGAAAGAAAGCCTGTTTCAAGCATCTGTATTTCCCATCCATAGCCATACCATTCCTGGCCAACATGAACGAAAGACATATACAGAAACCAAAGAATGGTGAGTATGGGAGCATTTGCGAAGCCGGCAGCAACAATACAGGAAAGTAAAAACCCAACCCACGCAGCAGAAAGCAAAGCCGTGTCCGAATGAACCCACCAAAAAATGGAAGGTAATTGCATAAAGCCGGTATTGCGGGACCCAAGTGCAATGGTAACCTGGTTAAGATAATTTGAAACCGGAAGCAATCCATGAGATCCAATTAACGGAAGAATTTGATTGATAGCAACGAGGAAAGCAATGGCGTAAATCAATCCAAAAAGCCGAAGTATCACATAACGGGTAAGCCAATAAGTTGAGCGATGCCCCTGCAAAGAAATAGTACTTCGGGATTCATCGTTCAACGTATTTTCCATTTCGATGAAAGGTTGAATTTTAAAATTTCTCTTACATTTTTTGCCAGCCGGAATGACCTGAAATCTGAAAAATTTCATCAAAGATACAGTTCAAACATTTTTAATTCTTAACCCATTGTGGAAAACTTTTTCCAACTTTTTCATAGTGAGAAACATTCAGCGTCCTATTTTTTATTGATCAAATGCATCACTTTATCTTCAATACGAAAGTTTTGAAATACTCATCTTGAAGGATTAAACCAAATCCTTAAATTTATTCAACAAATTATCTTATTGCATCGATGTAATTTTTTATAAACCGGAAGGGCTTCACCAATATCTCAAGAAAGCAAAAATTTTCGTTTCCGTGGTTCTAACTATTTAAATCTTTCATCTCTGTATAAATATCATCAAGCTTTTCATTTAACTTAAAATATTCTGCACGCAATTTTCTTACTTCGTCTTCCGAAGCAGTTTGTACAGCAGTTATATTATTTATGTTGGCAAAGTTTGAGGACCCAGTGTTTAGCGGCGGAAACATTCTTATGCCGGAAAGCTTTTCAAAAAGGTTATTTTCTTTGTTGATAAGAAACATAAATTTTGTTACCGTTTTAAAATAGTCAGCCATCGCTTCATTTATTCTTCTTTTGCACTCGGGTATTTTATCTCTAAAAAATAAGGATTGTTTAAAATCATCCAGGTCGTTGCTGATGGCATATGAACGCAGCCAAAACTGCATCGTAACCTTAAGCCATGCAAGTTCGCTATAATATTCTATCAGCATTACAGACAATCTTCTTTCCTCAGTAAGCAGTTCTAACTTTACTTTTTTCTTTTCATTTTTGGTTGATAGCAGAAAAAATAAAAGTTGGGCTGTTATTGCTGAAAGCGCTCCTATCAATGCTCCCAGCAACGCAATTTCACCGGGACTTAAAATATCACCATGGTGTTGAAAATTTTCCAATATTCTATTTACTTGTTTATCCGAAAGAACTAAAAAAGTGGTGTCAACATTTGAAACATGAAAAGGACTTTTTTGCGAATTGTTATTAGATTGTGACCCGGGAGTTTCCGCTTGGATTACTTTGGTTTTTACTTTTTCCCCAGCATGATTTTGGGCTACGGGTTTATTTGTTTTAGGAGGAATCTGTCCATATAAATTTCCAGTTGCCACCGCACAAAAAAAAGGACAACTAATGCTAAAGGCAAGGACAAACTTTTTCAACTTTGTAGCATTTTAAATTTCAAATCTATAAAGAAATTATTTTTTCAACCTCGAATAATCCATCAATCCATTGTTTTTGATCATCAATAATAAGTTGCAGTTGAAGGCAGTTTAAATGAATCGCGGTACCTCCTTTTTCCTTGATAAAATTCAACATAAGGCCGGAAATTTTATGAAGAAAATCGATAAAAACTTGCGTGGAATTAGTTGAAAGTAACACGGTTCTTGTCGTGTTATAAATTTCCTGCCTGCCTCCATAATATTTGGGGCCGCCCATTTTATTTTCATGCATCTGGTGATCAGTTTGCTGGCCATCTTTAAATTGAATCGGAAGCGTTTTCAAGGCTTCTTTTAAATCTTCACCGAGCTTTACAAACTTTATTAAATCCGAGCTATCCATACTTTCAGGCCTCTCGCTAACTCCGTAGATTATGCGTGAGTTAAAATGTTGAATTTGAAGTTCCATACTTTTTTTCATTAAAAACCTGGCGTCCACCAATAAAGAAATCGCTGCAAGATTTGTGGATTTTGCTTAGATGTTTCCTAAAATAATAAAAGACATTCGAATTTTGAAGACATCAGTAATTTTTTTTGGCAAAAAAATTGATTACATATAGCACATCATTAATAATTTTCCATAATCTCTCCAAATAAATTGCATGAATCTATTATTCTAAAAAGTGCTTCAAGCAAAAGATTTCTTAAAACAACCTGGAAACAGTATTCATGATTGATTAATGTTTAATTTCCCCGCTATGCATAAGATTTTTTTTTCTATTCTTTTAATATTAGGTGGTACCAATGGATTTGCACAGTACATCCATTATTCTGATAGTAGAAATATTAATAAGACCAGTTCTCACGCTGCAACGCCACCACCTGTAGTGCAGGAAACTCCGGCTAAAGTGGTGCGGGACACCGTAAAAGTTGTTGTAAAAGACACGGTGAAAATGGTTGTGAAGGACACTGTAAAAATTACTGTAAGAGACACGCTGAGGATGGTTGTGCATGATACTGTCAAAATAATCGTAAGAGATACAATGCAAATTGTAATTCACGATACCACCAATATTTGTCCTGATGTTGTGTATCATCAATGGCCGGATAAATGCCCGGGGCTTTCGGGCTCTATCCCCGTTATTAATAATTATGTAGCGCCGCAAATGATTTTAAAACTGACAGAATTTTACCAGGGGCATTTGTATTCTATCAGCAGCAACAGGGACGCTAAAAATAAAGTACAGTACAAATTAAAAGTTTGTAAAAACGGGCAAATTAGTTTTGAGTATGCTGATGAAAATGGAAATATAATAGCTAAACCACCCGGGGCAAAATAATGGGTTTATAAAACTTAGGTGTGCAGCACATTTTCCATAACTCAAGTAAAAATTAATAACAGGCGCGAGCCTAAACTAGCACCTGTTAAGGTAATAAGGGAAATAGTTGGATAGCTTATTCTTCTACGTTCGTCAAGTTTTATATGTAAGGCAGTTTTTATTGAATTATATTACTTAGCAAGCCTAAATGTTAATTCATCTAAAACTTCAGCATTTATGGTGATTTAAAGCAAATAATCAAATCGTTAATCTGCTTTAACTCCTCTTTTTTTTGCTTACCTTCGCGCTGATAAATAATTTAACCCGCTCCCTGTTTTTTATTTCTTATTTATTTAAAGAATGAAATTAAATCTTTTGGCTTTTGGAGTACATCCGGACGATATAGAATTAAGTTGCGCCGGAACACTTCTTGTTGAAAAAATGAATGAGAAAAAGGTCGGGATCATAGATCTTACGCAAGGTGAGTTAGGAACACGTGGAACGGCTGAAACAAGAAAAGAAGAGTCGGAAACTTCCGCAAAAATTTTAGGTGTAGACGTGAGAGAAAATCTTGAAATGGCTGATGGTTTTTTTAAAAATGACGAAGAGAATCAACGGAAAATAATAAAAGTTCTTAGAAAATACAGGCCTGAAATTATACTTTGCAACGCGCCTAATGACCGGCACCCTGATCATGGCCGTTCTTCAGAATTAGTAAATGATGCCACGTTTTTATCTGGATTGATAAAAATTGAGACGCAGGATGACGAAGGATTGCCGCAGGATGCATGGCGGCCGAAATATGTTTTTAACTACATCCAGGATTTATATTTTAAGCCTGACTTTGTACTCGATATTTCGGCGGTTTTTGATAAGAAAGTTGAGGCGATAGAGGCTTTTGCAACGCAGTTTTACACAGCCAAAGCAAACGACAAAGAGCCGCAAACTTATATTTCATCGCCGGAATTTTTAGAAAGTGTGATTAACCGTTCAAAAATGTTTGGAAAAATGATTGGCGTTAAACACGCTGAAGGATTTTTGTCAAAGAAAATGATCGGAATAAAATCATTTGACGCTTTAATTCAGGTGGGCACTTAAAAGCAGGAAATCAGCGTTAATAAGATAGAATACCTAATTAATTAATAAAATAACAAAATGGCAACCCCAAAATTTACACAAGGAAAAGGCGAATTTCATGTCGAATTAAAAAATCGCGTAAATCAATATTTCATCGATCGCAAACGACCTATAACCGGCGATAACGCTTTGCTTTTTAAAGCAATATTGTTTTGCCTTGGCTATGTATTAATTTATATCCACCTGGTATTTTTTACGCCAATAATTTGGGTGGCGATACCTGAATGTATATTGTTTGGAGGCCTCACCGCTGCCATTGGGTTTAACGTGATGCATGATGGCGCTCACGGCAGCTTTAGCAAGTTTAAGGCGGTAAATAAAATGGCAGGTTTTTCATTAAACTTTTTAGGAGCCAGCGCCATTATGTGGAATATGAAGCATAACATCATCCATCATACTTATACGAATATAGATGGCGTTGATGATGACATTGAAGCGCGCCCGTGGCTTAGGTTTGCCCTAACACAGAAGAAATTGAAAATGCATAAATTTCAGCATTATTATTTTTGGTTTTTATACACGATGCTTCATCTAATCTGGATTTTTATGACAGATTATAAAAAATATTTTTCCGGTAAAATAGGTGTAATGACACTAAGAAAAATGACTGTGAAAGAACATATTTCGTTTTGGGCGGCCAAACTCATTTACATGTTTATGTTCGTAGCATTGCCAATTTGGTTATTAGGTTTTTCAACCTGGGTAGTTGGTTTTTTAATTATAACTATGGTTACAGGTTTCGTGATAAGTATCGTTTTCCAACTTGCTCATACTGTTGAACATACCGACTTTCCGATGCCTAGTGAAACAAGCGGGAAAATTGAAAATGAATGGGCAATCCACCAGGTAGCGACCACTGCAAACTTTGCCACTGGTAATAGATTAATTTCCTGGTTAGTTGGGGGATTAAATTTCCAGATCGAGCATCATTTATTTCCAAAAATTTCCCACGTTCATTATCCGGCAATCAGTAAAATAATTAAGCGTACCTGCAATGAATATGGACTAACTTATATTGAGTTTCCAAAAATGCGCCACGCCATCGTTTCTCATGTAGCTTATTTAAGAAAATTAGGCAAAGCGAACTAAAGTTTTTTGACCGTATTTCTTTTTAAAATTAATTCCTGCCTAAATTTGAACGATGAATATAAATTTTCAGAGCGCAATTCCGAAGGATTTCAGTGAAAATTCCCATGTGTGGATATACCAGAGTAACAAAATTTTTAATGATAAAGAGGCACGGGAGATAAACGACTTTTTACAAAGCTTTATACAGGAATGGAAAAGCCATGGCACGCCAGTTAAAGGATATGCTGCATTGTTATTTGGCCAGTTTATAGTTTTTATGGCTGATGAAGCCGCATCGGGTATTGTGGGTGGTTGCAGCACAGATACATCGGTAAGGTTAATGAAGCATATTGAAAAAGATTTTGAGGTGGATTTATTCGACCGTCAAATGTTGGCATTTATTATTGATAAAGAGATTCAGTTGATTCCACTTTCCCAGGTGAACAGTTCCCTGGATGATGCGATAATTACTACAAATACATTGTACTTTAATAATACGATTCTCACCAAAAATGAACTTTTAAATAACTGGATTATACCAGTTAAAAAAAGCTGGCTTGCAAAAAGGATTGAGCGGGACACTAAAACAAAATCGTAGTCTTCATTTATTATTCCAGACGTTATCTTTCTTAAATTTATCAGGTATAAACTGGTTGCCTAATTCAATTTTTAAAATTTGGCCGACAGTCATTTTTATAGGAAATGTAAATTCATTTTTACCCTCCCAAACTTGAGCCGAATATTTTAAAACTGACGACTGACCGTCTAAAAATATGGTAATGTAAATAGGCAAAGGCAAACCGCCTTTATTTTCAATGGTAACTTTCGTAACCGTTGCATCCTTTTCTACTTTTTTTATAGCCAAATCCGGGTAGGCCCAGCCAAAAAACCATTTATCCCAAAACCAATTGAGGTCTTTACCGCTGACGTTATTAAAACTGTAAAAGAAATCATACGGCACCGGGTGTTTGCCGTGCCAGTCATTCATATATTGATGCAGGCTTTTAAAGTAAAGTGAATCTCCCAAAAGATCCTGCAAAACATAATAACAGATACCACCTTTCCCATAGGAATTTGCGAGGTAATCAGCATCACTATATAATTTAGTATTGGTAATTAAGGGCACCTCTTTATTCGTTCCGGAAATCTGCTCATATCTTGTTTTGCTAAATATTCCCTCGTCTTCCGGCTCGCCCATTAACGGGGAAATTACCGACTCTCCTATTGTTGCCCAACCTTCGTCCATCCAGGCATACTGTGTTTCATTAATGCCCATATAAAATGGAAAATAAGAATGAAAAATTTCATGCGATGTTAGTTGAACGGCATCTTTATGTGAGTCGGTTGGATTATCATTTACCATCATCGGATATTCCATTTGGTCTGTGCCGTCAAATACAGTTTCGTGATTAAAAGGAAATGGATATTTTGGATAAAAATGACTCATATAATAAACAGATTGATGGGCCTGGTTGGCAACATCAAAATAATCTTTACGAATTTTATTGTAGGCTGCCTCAGCTACGGTTCTTCTGCCTGTAACAGAATCCACCAAAACACTGCTTGCATCCCATAAATAATGATCGCTAATTGCGAAAGCAAAATCAGTAACATCGCTCGCAGAAAATTTCCAGGTGCCACTGTTTGCCCTGGAAAACAAAACATGATTCGAGTAGTCTGATGAATCTATTACATGAATAATTGCGTTAGATGTAGAAGCTGTTTTTATCTTTTTCATGATAGGCTCTCCAAAGTTTTCAGAAGCATTGAGCCTGTCGCCCGTTGCCCATACTACAAAATTTTTGGGAACGTTTATTTCAACAGCAAAATTTCCGAAATCGTTGTAAAACTCTTGTGTTCCATTATAACTCCAGGTATCCCAGCCATCAATGTCATCAAACACAGAAATTCTCGGAAAAAAATAGGCTATGAAATAAGAATTTTTATCAACCATTCCAGTGCGAACGGGAGAACCTGTGTTCACCGTATAATGCCAACTTACATTAAGCATAACTTTTGAATGAGGTAATATATTCGTGCCTGGCTTGATAATTAAATTGGTATTTTTATGGTATGCCTTTCGTGGGTTTGAGAAGTCGCTGATAACCTCGTTTCCAATTCTAAACGAATCGATCGCAACCCCTTCATTTAAATCTTTTTCTGCGATGTCACTTAACCTTGCAACACCTTTTTTATACAAATCCGGGTATAACCTGATGATCATTTCATGCAATGAATCAGGGCTGTTGTTGTAGTAAGTGATGGTTTCTGTGCCGGAAAGTAAATTAGTCTGCGGATCAAAAGTTACTTTAATATTATAGTCTCCCCCGTTTTGCCAATAGTTTAATCCCGGTTTTCCAGTTGCTGTCCGGGTTCCATTTTTTAGGGCATTACTAAATTCAGAGTTTTGAAAAAGTTGTTGGGAAAATATTGGAGAAGTTAGCAGCAACATAATTGCCAGCAGAGAACTATTAATTTTCATTAAAATGCTTTCTACGAAATAAAGCGAAATTTTTTTATGTAAAAAATATTAATGCCTGGAAAGTGCCTTTTACAAAACTATAATACGAGAGTTAATGTAACAATGCCAGTTAACATTTGGAAGTTCATCCCAACATTTGCAAAAGCACACAGTCAAAACTTTCCAAAAAAACATTTCCACTTCAAATTTTGTATTTTTATTCAATGGAAATAAAAGAACCTGCGGTGGCATACGGCAAAGAAAAAATTTCTATAGAAGCATACCTTGAAATGGAAAATGCTTCTGATGAAAAACATGAATTTTATAAGGGAGAAATCTTTTCGATGTCCGGTGCAAAAGTGCCGCATAATATAATTAGCGGAAATTTATTCATTGCCCTTGGTCAAAAACTAAAAGCAAAAAAATGCAAACCCTTTAACAGCGATCAGCGCATTCATATTCCTTCAAACACTTTATTTACCTATCCTGATATTTCAATAATTTGCGGAGAAATAATTACTCTTAATGATGATGACTATAATGTATTAAATCCAACGGTAATTATTGAAGTGCTTTCCAAATCGACAAAAAATTATGACCGCGGCGAAAAATTTAAATTATACCGCGAGATACCAACTTTAAAAGAATATATACTTGCAGATTCTGAAAGCATACATATTGAGGTATTCAGGTTGAATGAAAATAGCCATTGGGAACTTGAAGAATATAATTCCCTTGACGACCTTCTTTATGTAAAAGTGATTAAAGAAAAAATTCCACTTTCGGAAATTTATGAAGGTGTGAAATTTGCGTCTTGATTTGACGAATTACTTTACCACACAGCCCTAGCCCCATTTCGTATTATTAACTTTCTGCCATCCTGTCTGCATATTTAATTTGCTATATTTGCCATCCGGTTTAAAAAATAATAATGCAGGAAATAGCTTTACATACAAAACACGATGAATCAAGGCAGGGGGAGGCGTTTGCGCCCGTTTTACTGGCACCTGCGCAGCATTTAAAAAAGTTTTATATTGAAAGCTATGGATGTCAAATGAACTTTGCAGACAGTGAAGTCGTTGCGTCTATTTTGCATGAAAATGGCTTCGGAAGTACACGCCATTTCCAGGAGGCAGATATAATTTTCCTAAATACTTGTTCTATTCGTGAAAAAGCTGAGCTCACGGTGCGAAAAAGGCTTACTGAATTTCGCAAAATAAAAAAATACAACCCGGGCCTTTTAATTGGTGTGTTAGGGTGCATGGCGGAGCGTTTGAAGTCAAAATTTATTGAGGAAGAAAAATTAGTAGATATTGTTGTTGGGCCAGATGCTTACAGGTCGCTACCAGGATTAATTACTGAAGCCGAAAGCGGGCAAAAAGGTGTTAACGTTTTATTGAGTCGCGAGGAAACCTACGGCGACATTTCTCCCATAAGACTTAATAGCAACGGCGTTACGGCTTTTGTGAGTATTATGCGCGGTTGTAATAACATGTGTTCGTTTTGTGTAGTTCCGTTTACGCGTGGCCGTGAGAGAAGCCGGGATCCTGAATCTATATTATCAGAATGCAGGAATTTATTGGAGGAAGGATACAGGGAAGTCACTTTATTAGGGCAAAATGTCGACAGTTATCTATGGCAAAATTCTGAACCAACCGAGAGTGTTTCTTTCGCGGGCTTGTTGGAAAAAGTAGCGCAGCTTTCCCAGTTTTTACGCGTTAGATTTTCCACTTCTCATCCAAAAGATATTACCGACGACGTACTTTTTACCATGAGCAGGTATGAGAATATCTGTAAGTATATTCATTTACCGGTACAAAGTGGCAGCAGCAGGATGCTGCAAATGATGAACCGCACTTACACCCGCGAATGGTATTTATCAAAAGTGAACCGAATAAGAGAAATACTTCCCGGCTGCGGAATTTCCACCGATGTTATTACAGGTTTTTGCACCGAAACGGAAGAAGATCACCAGGCAACTTTAAGCCTGATGGAATATTGTGAATATGATTTGGCCTACATGTATTATTATTCTGAGCGTCCCGGAACCCTTGCGGAAAGGCGGTTTACCGACGACGTACCCGAAGAGACCAAGAAAAGAAGGTTGCAGGAAGTAGTTGCTTTGCACCGCATCCAATCATTAAAAAGTATGGAAAAAGAAGTTGGAAAAACTGCAACCGTTTTAATAGAAGGCGATTCGAAAAAAAATGATGCGCATTGGGCTGGAAGAAGTGATAACAATAAAGTTGTTGTCTTTCCAAAAAATGGAAATTTAAAAAAAGGTGATTATGCGGAAGTATTAATTGAAAGTTGTACTGCAGGCACTTTAATTGGAAGTTTAAAATAATTGAAAAATATTAAATGGATCAACAATTAATAAAAAACAGGTTTGGGATTATTGGCACCTCACCTGCTCTTGTGTATGCGCTTGATGTGGCGATTCAAGTTGCCAATACCGATTTAAGTGTGCTTATTAATGGCGAAAGTGGCGTTGGTAAAGAAGTGTTTTCACATATCATACATTCTTTGTCCGCACGCAAACACAATCCTTTCATTGCTGTAAACTGCGGCGCTATTCCTGAAGGAACTATTGATTCGGAACTTTTCGGACATGAAAAAGGGTCTTTTACAGGAGCAGTGGATAGCAGGAAAGGATATTTCGAAACAGTTAATGGAGGAACAATATTTCTTGATGAAATTGGCGAAATGCCTTTGGGAACACAAGCGAGATTGTTGCGCGTGTTGGAAGCCGGCGAATATATAAGAGTTGGATCATCTAAAGTGCAGAAAACTGACGTGAGGGTTATTGCCGCAACCAATAAGGATTTGCTGGAATTTACCCATTCCGGAAGGTTTCGCGAAGACCTATATTATAGGTTAAACACAGTTCCCATAAGAGTTCCTGCACTTCGCGACCGTAAAGAGGACATCTATTTATTGTTTAGAAAATTTGCGGTGGATTTTGCAGAACGATATAAATCTCCGCCACTTCAACTGGACGACGATGCACAGAATGTTTTGAAAAATTATCCGTGGCCCGGAAATGTACGGCAACTGAAAAATCTTGCTGAACAAATATCCGTGCTTGCAAGTGATAAGAATATTACCGGTGAAGAATTAAAGAAATTTTTACCTGAAACAAATTTCACAAGATTGCCGGCTCTTTTATCGGGGAACTCGGGCGCCAATCAAAAGGAATTTAATAACGAAAGAGAAATTTTATATAAGCTTTTCTTTGATGTAAAAAAGGACGTTACAGAACTCAAGAAAATGTTTTTTGATGCGCTGCAAAACCCTTCGGTGTTAAACGGAGATCATAATTATCAACATGAGAAACTGCTTGATGATTTTCACAATGATCAAAACGGAAGCGTAGTACAAAATAATCAACCTGTGGTTTTAAATAATAAAATTGACGAACACCACGAAGTTGAAGAATCGCTGAGTATTATGGATGCAGAAAAAGAACTTATTATTAAAGCTTTAAAAAAACATCGTGGTAAAAGAAGAGATGCATCGAGCGATTTAGGCATCAGCGAACGGACGCTTTACAGGAAATTAAAGGAATATAACATCAACGAATAAACGAAGTTTTCGAATAGAAAAAATTTAGGCTTATAATTTTGCGGCACGGTAATAAATCTATCCGCAATGCTGGTGTAAAACGAGTCACTCATTCAACAATGAAGCATAAAATTCAAATAAAATTTATAGCAATTGCAAGCGTATTAATGTGCACGCTTTGTTTTGCTACGTGTAAATATTCAACAAAAGATACGGCTCCAATTCCGGCAGAGATAAAAACATTCCGAGTAAATTATTTCGAAAACAAAGCGCGCTACGTAAATCCGCAAATAACGCCCGCGGTTACGGAGAAATTAAAACAAAAAATAATCGGGCAAACAAGGCTCAGGCAAACCAACAATGATGATGCTGATTACGATATCAGTGGATATTTATCAGATTATAGTGAAACAACGTCAGGAATTTCGGGACAAAATGCAAGTTCCAACAGGCTGAACGTATCTTTTCATCTAATATTTAAAAACGCATTGGATTCAAAGAAAGACTTTGAAACTGAAGTTACAAGCAATTACGATTTTTCTGCACAACTTACTTTGCCGCAGGCAGAATCACAGTTAAGTGATCAGATTGTGAAAAATATAACCGATGCGATATTTAATAAGATTTTTTCAAACTGGTAATTTAAAAAACGACCAATGAGCAAAGGGCCAATTTATTCTGAAGACTTCTACAACCATGCTCCGCATGACCTTGAGTCATTGGAAAAAAATGCACGTGAATATCCTTTTAGCTCATTAGCGAATTTCCTTTTATTATATCACTACAAAAAAACTTCGAATGCAGACTTTGATAAGTTTGCTAAGAAAACAGCGTTACATTTTAATAATACACATTGGCTGCAATTTCAGCTAAATGAAAATTCCAGAGCGAGTGAAGTGGCGGAAAATTATGTACAAGAAGTTGATGAAGTGAGGCCGGAAATTGTAGAATCGCCAGGTGATTCTTCAAATGAAATTATTTCAACGGAAAATTATCCGGAAGAGATCAAAGAATATATTGAGGAAGACCAGGTGATACCAACCAGGGAAATTGGAAATAGCAGTGAGTCTTATGAGATCATTTCTGAAGAAACGGGCTCTGATTTAAAGGAACATAGCGACCAGAACGAATCGCAAATAAAAGACGTTGAAACAACAACTGAAGTCACGGATTTAATTCCCACATTTGAAACTGCACCCACGGGCGTTTCTTCGGAGGAAGAAGATACAATTGCTTTTGAACCTTTGCACACTGTTGATTATTTTGCATCGCAAGGAATAAAAATTAATGACGAACTTATTACAAATGATAAACTTGGAAGCCAAATGAAAAGTTTTACCGCGTGGCTCAAGAGCATGAAAAAGTTGCATCCCGGAAGGTTGGCGGAACAGAATGTTGCGACAGAAAAATTAATTCAGACAGCCGCAGAAGAGTCGAACGTAAATACTGAAGTGCTTACTGAGGCTATGGCTGAAGTGCTTATAAAGCAGGATAAAAGGGAAAAAGCGATAGAAATGTTTAGCAAATTAAGTTTGATAAATCCCTCCAAAAGTGCTTACTTTGCAGCCAAAATTGAAAGTATAAAATCAAGTTAATATGTTAATAGTTTTTGGAATAATACTCATCGTTTGTTCCCTTATTTTAGGTCTTATTATTCTTATTCAAAATCCAAAAGGCGGAGGTTTATCCTCTTCCCTCGGCGGATTTGGAAACCAACTTATGGGCGTTAAGCAAACAACCGATATTCTTGAAAAAGGTACCTGGTTATTTGCAGGTATTATCGGCGTTTTATGCCTTACATCTGCGATGTTTATTCCTAAAACTTCTGGTAATTTAAAAGACAATCAAATGTACGATGCGCCCGCTACAAATCCTAATAACACAGTACCGTTAAATAATAGTGCACAACCTTCCACAGGGGTTCCTGCAACTCCTCACAAATAATTTATCAAAGTATTTTCAAACCCTGTCTAAAAAGGCAGGGTTTTTTTATTTACTTTGAAACAATAAAAATTCTCGATTTTTTTTATCCATCCTGTTAAAAATCAAATGAAGTAAATTTATGAAGCCAGGAAAGATTTTTTTATTGATTACTTGCCTTGTTTGCATTGCTGCTTCATACATAGTATGGATGTTTTTTGGCCCCACAATAAATGCCCCGAAGACGAATTTCTTTTACATTCATTCCGGATCTACCTATCAACAATTAAAAGACAGCCTGAAAAAAAATAAAATTATCAGTAATGATTTTTGGTTTGACAAGGTGGCAACTTATTCGCATTTTGATAAAAATGTAAAGGCGGGAAAATATAAGATCAAAGACGGCATGAGTGTCGTAAACCTTGTAAAAATGTTTAAATCCGGAAGGCAAAGCCCGGTGAATCTTGTTATCACCAAGCTTAGAACCAAAGAGGACCTTGCAAAAAAAATCAGCGAAAATTTTGAAACCGATTCCTTGTCTGTAATTAATTTTTTAAACAATAATGATTCTGTTCATCAATTTAATGTTGATACCAATAATGTAATGACCATCGTTATTCCAAATACCTACACCTATACCTGGAATACTTCTATTGAAAAAGTTTTGAATAAATTGTATACTGTTCAACAAAAATTTTGGAATGATGAAAGAAATAAAAAAGCCGAAAGATTGCAACTAACACCAAAAGAAGTGTACATACTTTCATCAATTGTTGAAGAGGAAACCAATCGCCAGGGCGATAAGGGCAAGATTGCAAGCGTGTATTTGAACAGGCTTAGAAAAGGAATGAAACTTGC
>JBBRSV010000072.1:0-24610 GCA_038245055.1 Chitinophagales bacterium
CAGAGCCGCAGGTAATCCCAGTTCAGCACCCACTCTTCTTACTTCATCTTTAAATAAAGAACGCAGTGGTTCTACAAGCTTCAGTTTCATATAATCAGGCAGGCCGCCAACGTTGTGGTGCGATTTAATTGTTTGCGACGGTCCGTGAACAGACATGGATTCAATAACATCCGGGTAAATAGTTCCCTGCCCGAGAAATTCAATCCCGTCAATTTTGTGGGCTTCTTCGTCAAATATTTCAATAAAGCATTTACCGATTATTTTGCGTTTTTCTTCAGGGCTAGCTTTGCCTGCAAGCTTTGCATAAAAATGATTCTTTGCGTCTACGCCTTTTATATTTAGCCCAATACTTCCGCACGATTTGAGTACTTGTTCAAATTCATCTTTTCTTAAAACGCCATTGTCTACAAAAATGCCAAAAAGATTTTTACCTATTGCTTTATGAATAAGTGTCGCGGCAACAGTGGAGTCTACACCGCCACTCACCGCCATAATAACTTTCTTATCGCCAATAATATTTTTAATCGTAGAAACTGTATCATTAATAAAATGGGCCGAAGTCCAATCCTGGGTACAGCCGCATATAGTAACCAAAAAGTTTTTTAAGATTTTTTTGCCCTCAACAGAATGATAGACCTCCGGATGAAACTGTAAGCCGAATATTTTCGAACGGCCATTTTTATATTTAAAGGCCGCAACCGGAATAGAATTTGTTGTTGCAGACAATGAAAATAACTCGGGCAATTTCACGATCGTATCGCTGTGGCTCATCCAAACATCAGAATCATTTTTCACATCTTTTAATAATTCATCATTGTCTTTAACCTGTAGCTTCGCCCTGCCAAATTCACGCTTGTCACTTTTTTCAACAATTCCTCCAAATAATTTTGCAGTCAATTGTGCGCCGTAACAAATAGCGAGCACCGGCACCTTTTCGGCGATTGCCTTTACATCAACAACCGGGGCATTGGCTTCATTTACTGAAAAAGGAGAGCCGGAAAGTATTACTCCACGTAGGTCTGGCGAAAATTCAATTTCCTTACTAAATGCAACAATTTCACAATATACATTTGCTTCCCTCACGGCCCGGGCAATTAATTGTGTGTATTGCGAGCCGAAATCAAGGATTAGAATTTTTTGGGTCATTTGCAGCGAAGGTAAAAAGTTTATTGAAGTTTGTATCTTGCTAATTGATAATCTAAATAAAGAAAGATGAAAAAATTTGCATTTTTAGTGGCCGTTGCTGTTTGGTTTAGTTCGTGCGATCAAATAACGGGAAATGGAAATATTCGAACTGAAAAGCGAAATGTTAGCGATTTCCATGGCGTAAAATCGGGTGGTTCAATTGATGTTGAAATTAAAAGTGGCGATACTTATTCTGTTTCCGTTGAGGACGACGATAATTTGCTGCCTTACATAATAACAGAAGTAAATGATGGCGTTTTAGACGTGTATTATAAAAGCAATACTTCTATAAATGAAGATCATGCAAAGGTTTATGTGACAGCGCCGTCGCTTGACAAAATAGTTGCGGCTGGTTCCGCAGATATTACTGCCAGCGATATTTTAAAAAATACCAAAAATATTGACATGAATGTTTCCGGGTCGGGAAGTATAAAAGGAGAGGTAGATGCGCCCGCTATCAACATTTCCGTTTTTGGTTCAGGAAATATTGACCTTACAGGGCGCACCAAAGATTTTAATGGGAAAGTTAGTGGCAGCGGCGATTTAAATTGTGGCAAACTACAAAGTGAAAACGCCACCGTAATAGTTTCCGGAAGCGGGAATGCGCATGTATTTTCAAGTGTTCATTTGTCAGCGACGGTGAGCGGAAGCGGCGATATATTTTATGGAGGCAATCCCACTTCTCCTGAAATACATACTTCCGGGAGCGGCACAGTTCAAACGGAAAAATAAACGGAATGTTTTTTAAACGACCTGTTATTATTATTCCAACTTTTCAAGATAATTACCAATAATTCAAGTGCATATTTCTTAGTCCTGATATTGCCATGTTGGCAGCAAAACTATTGTGGCATTTTTTTTGGAAACAAATGAAAAAAATCGTCAAATGCAAAAAGGTAGTATAAGAGTTCAGACCGAAAATATTTTCCCGATAATTAAGAAGTTTTTGTACAGCGATCACGAAATTTTTATTCGTGAATTGGTTAGTAATGCTGTAGATGCAACCCAAAAATTAAGGACTTATTCGTCGTTAGGAGAATTGAAGGGCGACATTGGAGACATCGATATCAATGTTACTATTGATAAGGAAAAAAAGACGTTGACAATTTCTGATAAAGGAGTTGGAATGACAGAAGAAGAAATTGATAAATATATCAACCAGGTTGCTTTCAGCGGCGCCGAAGAATTTTTAGAAAAATATAAGGGAAAAAATGAAGGCAATATTATCGGTCATTTTGGTTTGGGATTTTATTCTTCCTTTATGGTGAGTGATAAGGTGGAAATTATTTCAAAGAGTTTTAAGGAAGATGCTAAGGCTGTGAAATGGGAGTGTGATGGCAGCCCCGAATTTACACTTGAAGATACAGAAAAGGAAAGCCGCGGAACGGATATTGTTTTATTCATCAATGAAGAAAGTGCAGAGTTTTTAGAACCAGAGCGCATCCGTCACATGCTGGAAAAGTTCTGTAAATTTTTGCCGGTTCCGATAAAATTTGAGGATAAACAAATTAATAATACCAATCCTGCATGGACCAAAAAACCTGTAGATATTACTACGCCGGATTACCAGGATTTTTATAAAGAATTATATCCATTTGGAGAAGCTCCTTTGTTCTGGATACATCTTAATGTAGATTATCCCTTTCACCTGACAGGTATCTTATATTTCCCTAAAGTAAAACAACGATTCGAGGTTCAAAAAGATAAAATACAACTATACAGTAACCAGGTGTTTGTTACGGATGAAGTAAAGGACATTGTGCCGGAATTTTTAATGCTGCTTCACGGCGTAATCGATAGCCCTGATATTCCGCTGAATGTGAGCAGAAGTTATTTGCAAAGTGACCCTAATGTAAAAAAAATAAATTCTTACATCACCAAAAAAGTTGCGGATAAGCTGGATGAAATTTTTAAGTCAGACAGAAAATCATTTGAAGAAAAGTGGGAGAGCCTTGGGCTTTTTGTAAAGTACGGAATGATAACCGATGATAAGTTTTTAGAGAAAGCTAATAAATTTAATTTATTTGAAGATGCTGATGGCGGTAAATTTTATACACTTGAAGAGTATAGAACCGCAACTGAAACATTGCAGAAAAATAAAGACGGAAAGTTGGTGATGTTGTATACTACCGACCCCGTGCAGCAGAATGCATACATACAGGCCGCGAAGAAAAAAAATTATGTGGTTGTAAAGCTTGAAACTATTGTGGATGCTGCCTTTATCAACAATATGGAAATGAAATGGTCTGATATGCAGTTTGTAAGAGTGGATGCCGACATCACCGATAACCTGATCGATAAAAATGAGAACACAGAGAGCCTGTTAAGCAAAGACGAGGAAACAAAACTTAAAGATTTGTTTCACGTAGAAATTCCTGAGTTGCATGTTTCAGTTGAAGTAAAAGGCTTGTCTGCAGATAGCCAGCCTGTAATTGCAACACGTCCCGAGTTTATGAGAAGAATGAAAGACATGGCAATGAATGGCGGCGGCGGAATGGGTAGTTTTTATGGAAATATGCCGGAGGAAGTTACGTTAACGGTAAATGGTAATCACCCGGTTTTTCAAAAGATACTTGGTGGAGAAAACGCGGAAAGGCAGCAAAGTGAAATTAGAAATTTGGCAGACCTGGCATTGCTTTCGCAAGGTTTACTAAAAGGAAATGAGCTAACCAATTTTATAAACAGAAGCGTTGAAATGATGGAAGGCAAAGAACAAAGTAAAATTATTTTAGCCCAGTGATAAAGGATAACTCGTGCTATTTTAGCATTCAGGCAGGTAATTTTTTTTCAATTGCAAAAAATGATTAAGAAATTGATCTAATGAATTTCATCCTGATCATCTTCTTCATTCGCGTCTTTTGATAAAATGCTGAGTTCAATATATTTTAATTTTCTAAGGTGATATTCTTCATGAAATCCGGCGCTTAAAAAGGTTTCCTTGTGTACCGGGTTCACATACATTATATAAACCTTGCGTGATGTTTCCTTTAGTGATGCCAGTATATTTTTTACTACTTTAAGCAGCACTACTTCATCAAAAGGATTAAAAAAGAAGAAAACATTTTGTTCGGCGTTTATTTTATATTCAACAGCATCTTCGCAAATAATATTGAACCTCACCGAAGGGAATAGGAGCTTTAATTTTTGAATATTTTGTTCAGCGGCAACGCATAATGCTTTTGCAAAATCAATGCCCGTAATATTTGTAAATCCATAATGCGTTGCAACTACCAATGCACGACCCTTCCCGCAGCCAAAATCAGTCAGGTTTTTATTTTCGTTTATGCTTGACAGGTAGTCAAGTCCTTTTTCGAGAATATAATAATTGCATGCCTGGTAAATTGAAGCGTGTTTAAGATTTTCACTATTGATTGAAATCGATTTAAGCCGGTCCAATTCTATCGTGTCCAGGTTATATTTTTTCTCGCCTTTTATCTCATGATAAATAGAAAAAAACGCAAGACGAAAATTCCAATTAATTCCTATGAAGAACCAATACCTGAGGTAATAAATAAATTTCATTCCTGCGATCCTGTTTTAATTGAGTTCACTTTCCGAGAGCCTGAAATCGATCATTTTTAATTGCAGGTTTATCTCGCCATTCCATTCATTTTCGTCTATTGTATAAACAATATCAACAGGTTTTTTTAACTGTAATAAGTGGAATTTTTGGGCCATGTTGAAGCCTATTCCTGTCAGCACAATATTATCCTGCTTTAGCACAAAGCGAATGTGTTGCTCTTTTACTATTTTGGACCACGACGTATCAAAAACATTTTTTGTAATAAAGACAGGCCGTAGGTTTTCCGGGCCGTAAGGTTCCATTTGAGAAATAGTGTTGTACAACCCTTTCGTGATATTTTTAAAATCAATTTCAGCATCTACTACTATCTCGGGAATAAGAAGATAAGGGTCAATTGCAGCAGAGACTATTTCTTCAAACTTATTGCTGAATGCTTCCACATTTTCTGGTAGCATGGTCATGCCTGCGGCTGCAAAATGGCCGCCGTAACCTATCAGATATTCCCGGCACTCATGAATTGCTTCGTAAAGATTAAAGCCCGGAACACTGCGTGCACTGCCTCCTACAAAATCTCCGCTTTGTGCAAGAACAACCGTTGGTCTGAAGTAAGTTTCTATCAGACGGCTTGCCACAATACCAACTACGCCTTTATGCCAGTTTGATTTGAAGACGACCGTGGTTTTTCGGTTTATCATTATGTCATCACCTTCTATTATAGCCAGTGCTTCCTCTGTAATGTTCGTATCGGCTTCCTTGCGATCTGTGTTATCGCTATGGAGCATTTCGGCGTATTCTTTGGCTTTATCAACATCATCTTCAATAAACATCATAACGGCCTTGGATGCATCATCCATGCGCCCGGCGGCATTTACACGGGGAGCAATTATAAAAACAACGTTGTTGATTGAGAATTTTTTTTGAACGCCACTTAGCTCTATCAAGGCTTTAATTCCCGCACAAGGTGAAGTATTTAATTTTTGTAAACCATAAAAAGCTAAGATGCGATTTTCGCCGGTTATAGGAACAATGTCAGCGCCTATAGCCGTTACTACCATATCGAGATAGCATGTATATTCTTCTTCGGGCAGGCCTAACCGTTGTGCTATCGCGGTGATAAGTTTATATCCTACGCCACATCCGCAAAGCTCTTTATAAGGATAATTACAATCCTTTTGTTTTGGGTTGAGAATGGCTGTTGCTGGCGGCAGTTCTATATCTGGAAGGTGATGATCGCAAACTATAAAATCAAGAGCTAACGTACATGCATACCCGATTAAATCTACAGACTTTATTCCACAGTCCAGGGAAATTATAAGATTAAAGCCATTTTGTTTTGCAAAATCAATTCCCTTCTTACTTACTCCATAACCTTCCTTATAACGATGCGGTACATAAAACGCAATATTTTCTTCTTTATAAATTTTTTTAAGGAAGCGGTACATGCAAGCTACAGAGGTAGTTCCATCAACATCATAGTCGCCAAATACAAGAATTTTTTCTTGGTTTTCAATTGCCTTTAAAATTCTTTCTACGGCTTTTTCCATATCCTTCATCAGGAAGGGATCATGAAGTTGGCTGAGTTGCGGACGAAAATAATCTTTTGCTTTCTCGAAAGTGTCAACACCCCTTTGCAATAAGATTTTGCAAAGAGCGGTATTAACATGAAGTAATTGTTGTAAGGCAATAACTTTATGTTCATCTGTTGATAATATTTTCCATCTTTTTTCCATGCTTTATCAAATTCTTCACTTGTAAATGATAAGATATTAATGTCGTAAAAGTATTTGCTTAATTAATATTTTCTATCGGTCGTATAAAGAACGAGTTCTTCGAGGCCTTTCCTTACATCGCTTTCGGGAAATTCAAATAATATTTGCAAGGCTTCGTCCCGGTACTCCATCATTTTTTTAGCGGCATACTTAATACCACCAGATTCCGTAACTTTTTGTAAAACATATTTTATTTTTTCCGGATCTTTATTTTCATTTTTTATAATGTAAATAATTTTTCTTTTTTCTGAAGAAGAAATATTATTTAGCGTATATATTAAGGGCAGCGTTAATTTTTTTTCCTTTAGATCATTACCGGTTGGTTTACCAACGTCTTCATTTCCATAATCAAAAAGGTCGTCTTTTATTTGGAAAGCAATTCCCGTTTTTTCACCAAAACTTTTCATTTTTGCCGTTATATTTTCGTCGTTGCTTGTACTCCAAGCACCCACTGCACATGCTGAAGATAAAAGAGACGCAGTTTTGCTTCGTATAATGGTGAAATAAGTATCTTCTTTCAGGTTCAAATTGCGTGCTTTTTCCAATTGCAACAATTCACCTTCACTCATTTGTTTTACAGCTTCTGATAAAATTTGAAGGTGTTTAAACTCCCCTGCATCGGTTGATAAAAGCAATCCCTTTGAAAGTAAATAATCTCCAACAAGTACGGCGATTTTATTTTTCCATAAAGCATTAATTGAAAAGTATCCACGTCTTTCAAGAGATTCATCAACAACATCGTCGTGCACAAGCGTCGCAGTATGTAACAATTCAACCAGGGCAGCGGCCCTATAGGTAGATTCATTGATATTTCCGTGAAGTTTAGCGCTCAGAAAAACAAACATTGGTCTCAATTGTTTCCCTTTTCTTTTTATAATGTATTTCATAATCCTGTCAAGCAACGGGGTATTGCTCTTTACAGACTGGGCAAACTTCTGTTCAAAAATGCGCAATTCATCAGCAATAAGGTCTTTAGAAAACTTCATAAATTATAAAATGGCAATATAGTACAGAATAAAATAGATATATAAATAATCAGCCTACTAAATAATCAGGAAATGTATAGGATTATGATAGAAGCAGTTAATTAAATTTATTATAAATAGGTAAGATTTAAAATTGCCATGCCTTTAAATTTTAAACACTACAACATTAATACCTAATATAAATCTTTGAAAATCTAAAGAAATGCTAAAAATAATTTGATTTTTGGTAACGGTTTGATATTTTTGCACACAATCAACCCGTTCTATTCAGAAATCAATAACAAATTAATTATGGTAAGCAAACAGTTTAAATTATTATTAATAGGAATTTTATTCCTGTTATCCTCTGGTGTTTTCGCCCAGGATACAAGTATCTATAATATTTATGACTCAAGTGTTATATCCTCAAAAGGACAGGCACAACAAAATGAGTTTATGAATAATACATATGATTTTCCTGCCAAACCCCGCACTCAATTAGAGGTTGGAGTTTCAGCCGGTATGTTTTCAGTGAGTGGAGATGTATCTGCAAAATTGCCTACAATCGGATTTGCGGTTCACGTTCGAAAGGCATTGGGTTATATCTTTTCACTAAGGTTACAATATTTATATGGTGTAGGAAAAGGCCAGAACTGGAAATCTTCTTTCGGATATTTACACAATCCAGCTTGGGCTCAATATAGTTCGGTAGCTTCGGTGCCCGTTTATTATAATTACAGGACCCATGTTCAGGATTTAGGTTTACAAGGAATTTTCACCCTGAATAACATCCGTTTTCATAAACAAAAAACAGGGATGGTTATTTATGGAGGTATAGGAATTGGTGGAACAATCTATGATACCAGGGTTAACGCCTTAAATGGAACAGCTCCTTATAATTTTGCTTCAATTACTAACTCTGGTTATTCTAACAGGAAAGACATACGCAGCCAGCTAAAAAGTTTAATGGATAAGTCCTACGAGTCTAAGGCTGAAACGAACCCGAACGATCCGAAGGTATTTGGACAAGTTTTTAAACCATCAGGATCGATTATCGGAGGAATTGCTTTTAAATTGAGTAAGCGTGTAAACCTTGCTCTTGAAGATAGATTTACTTTTATAAAGTCGGATTTGCTTGATGGCCAGCAATGGCAGGAACACCCGGCCAGCGACCCTGTTCAAACCCGCGATTTTGATACTTACAACTACATTTCTTTAGGTCTGAACTTTAATTTGGGCTCTAAATCTGTTGAACCCCTTTGGTGGCTTAATCCTTTGGATTACGCTTATAGCGAAATTAACAATCCAAAGCACATGAAAATACCAAAACCTGTGTTTGATGATGCTGACGGTGATGGTGTTGTTGATCAATTGGATAAAGAACCAAATACACCTGCAGGTTGTGCTGTTGATACGCATGGCGTTAGCCTTGATACTGATGGCGATGGTGTTCCTGATTGTAAAGACAAAGAAAAAGTTACTCCAACTTATTGCCAACCAGTTGACGCTGATGGTGTAGGTAAGTGCCCTGATCCTGAATGTTGTAAAAACATGGTAATGGCTGATTCAAACAAATGTCATATCGGAGATTTACCGAGCGTATCTTTCAGAGGCAATAGTGGTAGTGTAAGCAGCGATGCAAAAGCAATGCTTGCTACAGTTGCTTCTAAAATGAAAAATAGTGCTGAATGCTCTATCATCATAACTGGCTATCCTGCTGCTTCAAAAGCTTCACAATCACTTTGTAACAAAAGAGTGAATACTATTAAAGCATACTTAACAGAAAAAGAAGGAATTAGCGCTGATAGAATTGATACGAACTGTGAAGTTGGTGGAGGTGATGTAAATACGGTTGATATTAAATCAAAATAATTAGCTTTGCCTAAATCTAAAAGCCTTCCCCATTCGGGAAGGTTTTTTTGTGTAATTATCAAAATATTAACTGCGTTGATTTTGTTTCAAATTTTTTTAAAATCATTTTTGTTCAAAATCACTTAATTTCGCCGTTCTTTATGAAGTTAGCCGTAGTCTTAATGGTGCCATTTCTTATACTAGCATCCTGCTCTAATCAGTTTAGTAAAGTGCTCAAAAGCAAAGATTACGAGTACAAATTAAAAGTGGCAGATAAGTATTATGAGAATAAGAATTATAAGAATGCTGAGCAATTGTACATTGATCTCTTTGCTGTTTTTAAAGGCACAGAAAAATTTGAGGAGCTATATTATAAATATGCCTACTGTTCTTTTTATCAAAAAAACTATGCCGATGCTGAAAACCTTTTCAAAGGATTTTTAGAAGTTTTTCCAAATAGTGCAAAAGCAGAGGAGATGGCTTACATGCACGCTTATACGTATTATAAGCAATCTCCGAAGGTGGAATTAGAACAAATAAATACAAGCAAGGCGATAGGAATGATGCAATCTTTTATAAGTACTTATCCTAATTCGGAGCGAATAAAAGATGCCAACGATATTATAGCAAAATGCAGAGCCAAACTTGAGTTGAAAGATTATAAAACCGGTGTTTTATATTACAATCTTCAACAGTATCACGCGGCTGGCATTTCGTTTGCAAATTTATTAATTACCTATCCGGAGTCAACTAAAGGAGAGGAGTACATGCTAATGGCAATTAAGTCATATTATCAATTTGCCAAAATGAGCGTGTACGGTAAGCAGGAAGAGCGTTATCAAAAGGTGTCAACGGAATATTTTGATTTTGTTGACAGGTATCCTGAAAGCAAAATGTTGAAAGAAGCGGAAAATTACAAAAATCTTAGTCTGAATAATATTAAACAATTACAAAATGAGCAAATTAAGACGCCAGCAGAGCGCTAACACGAGCAACGTTGTAGAAACAAAAAACCTTACAGATGTAAAGGCCAAGACGGGGAACCTTTATGAGTCAATAGCTGTTATTGCAAAGAGGGCAAATCAAATCAATATTTCAATTAAAGAAGAACTTCATAATAAATTGGAAGAATTTGCCAGCCATACCGATAGCCTTGAAGAGATTCATGAAAATAAAGAGCAAATAGAAATATCCAAAGCATATGAAAGAATGCCTAATCCGGCACTTTTGGCTACCGCAGAATTTATGGATGACAAGATTTACTATCGCAGAAACGAGGATAATCTTTTTGATTAATTATTAGGATTTTCTGGTCATATTGTATAAAATGATTTTATACTAATCTTTGCATAACAAATTATAATTTTAATGGCGGTTTTATACCGCCTTTTTTATTATTGGGAATTTAAAAGAAATAATAACTATTGTGTTTAAGAAGTTACTTGTATATTATTAAGAAAAATACCGTAATAAGAGTAAATAATTAATGTGCAAAATATAAAAGGAAAGAGAATATTATTATGTGTAACAGGAAGCATTGCCGCCTATAAGGCCGTGGTTTTATTAAGGCTATTCATAAAGAGTGGGGCCGAGGTAAAAATAATTATGACGAAAGCTGCAATAGATTTTGTTTCTCCACTTACTTTTTCAACCCTTTCAAAACATAAAGTTCTTGTTGATCTTTTTGAGGAAGAAACCTGGTCCAACCACGTAATGCTTGGAAGATGGGCCGACTTATTAATTATAGCTCCAGCTTCTTGTAATACTATTGCTAAGCTTGCCAATGGAATTTGTGAAAACCTTTTACAAGCTGTATATCTTTCTGCAACCTGCCCCATCGCAATTGCGCCGGCAATGGACGAAGATATGTGGCACCACCCTGCTACAAAAAAAAATATACAAGTTTTAAAAGAAAATGGTAATAATTTTTTGGATGTCAATAATGGTGAACTTGCCAGCGGCCTATTTGGCCAGGGCAGAATGTCGGAGCCTGAAGATATCCTTACCTATGTAAACGACTTTTTTTCAAAACAAAATAGTTTGAATGGCTTAAAAGTGTTGGTAACTGCCGGCCCAACTATTGAAGCAATTGATCCGGTAAGGTACATTAGTAACCGATCAACCGGCACTATGGGGATTTATATTGCTGAAGAATTCGCAAGTCGTGGCGCAGCCATAAACCTTGTACTTGGCCCTTCAGAAATTGAGGTGCTACCTGCAATAAATACCACTCGGGTTATTTCAGCAAAAGATATGTACGAAGCTGCTTTAAATTATATTGATAAAGTGGATGTGATCGTGATGGCTGCCGCCGTTGCCGATTACACTCCGGAAAATCCTGCAATAGAAAAAATAAAGAAGAAAGAAAATTCTCTTTCTATTAAATTGGTTAAAACAAACGACATTCTTTTGAAGGCTGGAGAATTAAAAAGTGATCATCAAACCTTGGTTGGGTTTGCACTGGAAACTAACAATGAAAAGGAAAATGCACAAAAAAAACTTGCCAATAAAAATGCGGACTTGATTGTTCTTAATTCACTAAATGATGCCGGAGCCGGATTTGGAAATGCTACTAACAAAATTACTATTTTTGATAAGAAAGGAAATGAGTTCAATTTTGAAAAAAAATCCAAAAGGGAAGTTGCTAGGGATATTGTAAACGCTATCATCAATTTTAGAAATGTATAAAGGAATTCTTATTTTATTTTCATGTCTTTCGATTTTGCAAACTAATGCTCAGGAGCTTAGGGCGAGGGTTAATGTGTCAAGCAGCCAGGTGAACAATAGCGTCGACAAAAAAACATTTCAAACACTACAAACATCACTAAATAATTTCGTTAATAATCGCAAATGGAGCACAGATAATTTTGGGCAGCAGGAAAAAATTGACTGCAGTTTTTTATTGAATTTAAAGTCTACTGATGAACCAAATGTTTATACGGCTTCTTTAACAATCCAATCTGCGCGGCCTGTTTTTAATTCTTCGTATAATTCTCCGATAATTAATTTCCAGGATAATGATGTAGCCTTTAAGTATGTTGAATTTCAGCAATTGGAATACGATGATAACAGGGTTTCCGGAACTGATGCTTTGGTTTCTAATCTTACGGCAATTTTCGCCTACTATATCAATATTATTTTAGGAATGGATTATGATTCCTTTTCTCAAAGAGGCGGAAACGTCTATTTTCAAAAAGCGCAAAATATTGTAAACAATGCGCCCGAAGGAAAAAATATTTCAGGATGGAAAGCATTTGATGGTACGAGGAACCGATATTGGCTTGCTGAAAATTTATTAAACAGCAGGTATACGATTATGCACGATGCTATTTATGACTATTATAGGTTAGGCCTCGATAAGCTTTATGATGAGGAAGCAAATGCGCGGGTGCACATATTGAATATGCTTGGAGTTCTAAATAGTTTTAATACTGAGAATCCTAATACCATGATCTTACAGTTTTTTTTCCAGGGTAAATCACAGGAACTCATCCAAATTTTCTCAAAAGCCACGCCTCAGGATAAAACCAAGGCACTTGAATTATTGCAGCGGCTTGATGTGCCTTCTGCAACAAAATATAAAGAAGGGCTTAAATGATGAAAAATACTTTTTTTTTCATATTATGTTTTGTAGTTTTTTCTTGCCGGGATAAAAATAAAGTTCCTCGGGAAATAATCGGGCAAAGTGAAATGCAGTCTGTTTTATGGGATGTTATAAGAGCACAAATTCTTTCATTGGAAGTGGCACACAAGGATTCCTCAATTAATGAGATTGCGCACACTAAAGCACTTACTAAAAGAGTGTTTGAAATTCATAAAATTACTGCAGCAGATTATGAAAAAAGTTATAGCTGGTACACGAATCATCCCGATTTATTGAGAATTATTTTTGACAGCCTTAGTGTAAGAAAACAAAAAGAAAATGATTTGCAATTGGAAAAAAGGGCAAAACCAATCAAGAAAGTAGACTCACTTTAAAATAAAATAGATGAATAAAGTTTACAAAGACGCTGACGAAGCATTAAGTGATATACAAAGTGGTAATGTAATTATGCTTGGTGGTTTTGGTTTGTGCGGAATTCCTGAAAATTGTATTGCGGCGTTGGTAAAAAAAGGAATAGATAATCTCACATGTATTTCAAATAATGCTGGTGTTGACGATTTTGGAATTGGTTTATTGTTGCGACAAAAGCAAGTAAAAAAAATGATCGCGTCATATGTAGGCGAGAACGCTGAGTTTGAAAGACAGTTATTAAGTGGAGAATTAGATGTTGAATTAATTCCTCAAGGCACACTTGCTACCAGGTGTATGGCGTCAGGGTATGGAATGCCGGCATTTTTTACGCCGGCAGGCGTTGGAACTGAAGTTGCTCAAGGAAAAGAATTAAGAGAATTTAAAGGGAAACAATACTTAATGGAATATGCATTTGATTCAGATTTTGCATTAGTAAAAGCATGGCGCGGCGATACTACTGGAAATCTTATTTATAAAGAAACCGCCAGGAATTTTAACCCGCTGATGGCTATGGCCGGCAAAATTACTGTTGCAGAAGTTGAAGAATTGTTAGAACCCGGCGAGCTGAATCCCAATGAAATTCATACTCCGGGAATCTATGTTCACCGGATTTTTGAAGGTAAGAATTACGAGAAAAGAATTGAACAAAGAACCATTAGTAAACGGGGTGCTTAGTTAAATCTACAGGAATCATTATTCGAAAAAAACGTTCTTACTTTCTATAATTTTACACTTTCATATAAGGATTATGCTAGATAAAAATCAAATAGCCCAACGAATCGCAAAAGAATTGAAGGACGGATTTTATGTAAATCTCGGAATTGGTATTCCTACGCTTGTTGTAAATTTTATCCCCAAAGGGATCGACGTTGTTTTTCAATCTGAAAATGGATTGCTAGGTATGGGTCCATTTCCGTTGGAAGGAGAGGAGGATGCTGACTTGATTAACGCAGGCAAGCAAACGATTACCACTTTGCCTGGTTCTGCGTTCTTTGATAGTGCTATGAGCTTCGGAATGATCCGCGCAGGTAAAGTAGACCTCACAATTCTTGGGGCAATGGAGGTAAGTGAAAAAGGCGATATAGCCAATTGGAAAATTCCCGGTAAAATGGTGAAAGGAATGGGTGGTGCAATGGACCTCGTTGCCAGTGCAAAAAATATTATTGTCGCGATGATGCATACTAGCCCCAAGGGCCACTCGAAATTATTAGCCAAATGCACGCTTCCTTTGACAGGTATTGGCTGTGTAAAAAAGATAGTTACTGAACTCGCGGTTTTAAATGTTGGTGATGGTGGCTTTGAATTGATTGAAAGGGCTCCGGGTGTTTCGGTTGAAGAAATTCAGGAAAAAACTGCGGGTAAACTTATTGTGAAAGGAGACGTTCCTGAAATGACTTTTGATTGAAAATACAAGATAACGTACGAAAGATGCCGACAAAATATCCTGAGATATATTGGTGGATAATCAGTCTATTAAACCGTTTTTCATTGCGAAAAAAACCAATCCAACTGAATTTTTAACGCCAAATCTTTCCATAAGCCGGTCTTTTATTGCTTCTACAGTTCTTGCACTTATGTCCATTTTTGCGGCTATTTCCTGGGCAGTATATTCCAGGCATACGAGCGAAAGCACTTCTTT
Organism: Chitinophagales bacterium; assembly: GCA_038245055.1. GTDB lineage: Bacteria > Bacteroidota > Bacteroidia > Chitinophagales > Chitinophagaceae > Ginsengibacter. The sequence continues at coordinate 14,948 of JBBRSV010000072.1, forward strand.
TTCCTTATCGCTTATTACAACTTCACTGTTGAGATTGGGATTGAATTTTTGCCTTGCATAATTTTTTTTGATAAGTACTCTGTTTACGAAGTTGTTTAAATAAAACCCGGTTCTCATCACATCCATAATACCTTGTTTTATTTCTTCGGGATCAGTGCTTTTTAATAAATACCCATTTGCTCCACTATCCATAAGGTGCCCGACAAAGCGCTCATCTTCATACATTGTCAGAATCAATATTCTAATGGCAGGAAAGTGTTTATTGAGATATTTGGTGGTTTCTATACCATCTTTTACCGGCATTTTGAGATCTAATAGAATAATATCCGGGTTAGCCTTTTCAACACCTTGTATTAATTCTTCACCGTTTTCGGCCTCTAAAACAAATTTGATATTGTGATATGGCTTTAAAGAAAGTATTACTCCTTTTCTAAAAATCTTGTGATCATCAGCTATGGCAACGTTAATTGTATCCATACTTAATCTTGGGGGTTAAAAAAGACTATGTTCAAAAAACAATTTCAAACTATAAAAAGTACTATTTACTTCGAATTTCCCTGGGAACTTCTATTGTCACTTTATAATATGTATGCGTACTGTCAATATCAAATAGAATACTTCCCTTCAATACTTTAATCCGGCTTTCAATATTCTTGAGCCCAAGGCCTGCTGAATCAAAGTTTAATTTCTTAAATTCTGATTGAAGAATGCCTTTTCCATCATGATGGATACGAAAGTAAGAAAAATTTCCCTGTACATTTTGGGTAAGGTGTATAAACCCGGCAGAGCTGTGCTTAATAATATTTGTGACTAGTTCCTGCAATACCCTAAAAACCAACAGTTCCTGCTCTTCATTAAGCCTTTCGCGGTTCTCATGAAAGCGGGCACTGGCATTAATTACGCCGGAACCGTTTATTTTTTCAAAGAGATCTTTCATAGCCGATTCCAAACCAAAATTCTTCAGAGTTGGTGGCATCAGGCTATGTGAAATATTTCTTATGAGTTGAATACTATCATCTATAATTTGCTTGGCACTAAAAATAGATTGTAATTGAACAGCCGGTTCCTGGTGTATGAGATTTTCATTAAGATAAAGTCTCGCCGTTGCCAGAAGGGGACCCGCATCATCATGCAAATCAGCTGCGATCCGTTGCCTTTCTTCTTCCTGGAAACTTATGGAAGCTTTAAGAAGCATCTGTTGTTTATCCTCTTCGAGTTTTTGTAGTTGTTTATTAAATTTGATTACCCGCCTCTGGTGAAAGACCACAACCGATACAAGCGTAATGGCCATTACAAACATTCCGATAGTGCCAAAAATAAGCACATTAGGTAAGCCTATGGTAGTTTCAGAAGCCTTTAAAAAGAACATTTGTATTTTATTCTTTAAGTTTTTAATTTATAAGAAAGTAAATCATCGTAATCTTTATTTTTTTGTAACTGAATGCTGGCGGGGGTTGATTTCATTAGCATGGCAATAGAAAGTAAAATATTTTTTAGAATAATGAATATAGAATTTATAATATTATATTCAATTAGGAAAGCTCTATTCTGTATCATATTTTCAGCCATTACATATAAAAAAAAAGTTCCAGATATATATATAAGGAATGAAATAATAACCCAAAAATTTGAGGTTGAATATACGAAAAGATTGTTGCTTCCTTTAATCTGGACGGCGAGGTAGAAAATACACATTAATATAATCAATATTGATTCAACTCCGACAGTTAAAGAGTCAAATGAGTTCATTTTATTAATAAAAAAAAAGTCAACAAAAGCTAAAATTAGAAAGATTACCCAGATTGGAAGGATAATTTTTTTTGCCTTTCTTGATGTTAGAACATAATAAAGAAATAAACAAAAAAAAGTGAACTCTGCAACTGTAAAAAAGGCAAATATAAAGAAGGTGTTTTCAAAATGTATTGAGTAAAGAAAATATCCAAACACAACGTCAAAAAGGCAATAAAGGATATAATAAAAAATTACCTTTAGCGATTTTTCATTATTTCCTTTTTTGAAAATAATAAAAAACACTAAAGGCAATAAATGTGCAAATGCAGAAAAATATCTTATAAAATTTAGAATAGCAGGTCTGTTTAAGACCAAATATAACTATCTATTTTATATTTTTAAAATTATGCAGTTAAAACCTCAAGGGATTGTGTTTCATTAAGATCCCACCATATAATTCTATCAGCAACTATTGCATCCTGCTTCACTACGTCTCCTGTGTTTGTTACCACAGAATACTCAAGGATGTCTTTGCCATCAGCATCAACTGCTGTGTATACAAGATGTTCTTCGTTCATGTTAGTAAGACATTTGCGAAAGTTGATACCAACACAACCCGGCTGAGCCATGATTTGTTCAAGAATGTTACGGCCGATGTAATAACCAGCAGTTGCAGTTGGGTTCGCTTCTTTAAATGCATTAACTAATTTAATTCCTTCTGAAAGTCCGATGTCTTCACCTACCTCGGCAAGGTTCTTGGTTTCTTCAAGTGTGTTTTTTGTCATAACTGTAAGTTTTTAAATGTGATTAATGGGGTTATTGATAATTTTGAATACTAAACTTCATAAAAAACAACACAATTAGCAAGAAGTATTTTGGGAAGAAAACCAGCATAAATCCCATAAAATCCTTTGCAGATAAGGGTTTTTTCTATATTTAGAGCGTAGATTTCTATTATAAAATGGGGTAAAAGTACGCCTTAAAATAGTAAAATTACTATTTAAATTATGGGCCGTACACTATAGTATTTTTACTACAGCGGAAGTAAAATGAAAGATTCATCAAGACCTAAGACGCAAGACTGGAGTGAATTATTGATGTTCAATTGCGTTAAAACGCATGTAAATGTAAAGAACTTTTTTATTATTTTTATTGCCTTTGTTCTTTTAATATTAATTCAATATTTCATTTCATAAGGGTGTATTTTAATTTCGAATTAGAAAACCAAATCAATTAGAAAATTTTAAAAATAGCATAAGTGCCCGTTTTTTTATTGTCATAAATACATATATTTGAGTGAAAGCGAAATAGTTAGTAGTAGAAATTAAATTATTGAAGGGGTACATTTACTATCGTATTTATTCGGATTAAATTGGAATTTTTTTTTGGATATTTTTTTTTAGTTGTAATAGAATCAAAAAAACATCGTTATTGTTTTATATTTTTACCTCAATCCATTAAGTTCTTAGATCCATGATTATAACCTCAGTTATTAAGATTGCCATTGCGGATGATCACAAAATATTTAGAGACGGAATAAAAATGGCTCTTGCAAACAAGGAGAATTTAAAAATGATTTGGGAAGCTGAGGATGGGAAAGATCTTATGCACAAGATCAATATCAAAAAGCCCGATGTATTATTGATGGATATAAGAATGCCGGAAATTGACGGCATCAATGCGATTGGAATGCTTCGTAAGGAACATGAAGACGTGAAAATAATTGTATTGACCATGTACGATGATCAACAGATGATTAGCAAAATGATGGAAATGGGTGCCAATGCTTATCTAACCAAGACTACCGATCCAGACGAAATTTACAAGGCGATCTTAACTTGCATGAATGACGATTTTTATTTTAACCAATTGGTGAACAATGCCGTTATGGGCAAACTGATGCAAAAGAAAAATGTTCGCCATCATTATGGACATAATGTTCCAATAACTTTTAGCGAAAAAGAATTAAAAATTTTGCAACTGCTCGCGGAGGATAAAACAACTGAAGATATTTCAAAAATTATTTTTTTAAGCCCCAGAACTATTGAAACAATTCGCCAGAATATGAAAAATAAGGTGGGTGCCAAAACGATTGGCGGCCTTATTATGTATGGTATGCGCCATAAAATGATTGAATAATAATTTCAAACCTGTTCTTCTAAAGCCTTAGGTTTTTATTGTAGATCGATAAAATGAGCACTATAATAGTCAGTCATTAATCGATGTAACTTTTGCTTCAATTTTTCAAAATCTTCCGATTTATTTACTGTTAGATGCGGCAAGAAGTGTAATTCCATTCTTGATGGCCAAAAGAAAAAAGATTTCCCTGGCGGTAGAACTTTTTTTGTATTAAAAATTAATGCTGGAATAATTGGCGTTCCGGATTCAACGGCAAGTTTGAATGCGCCATCATGAAAATCTTTAAGAGGCAACGCAGTTTTATTGCGTGTTCCTTCAGGGTAAATACACATATGCATTCCCATTTTTAAAACTTCCTTCATTTTCTTGAAACTCTCACTCCTGCTATTTTTATCGCTTCGGTCAACGAGTATAGAGCCTCTTTTATAAATCATTCCGAACACGGGAACTTTTGCGATTTCCACTTTGGCAATTGTTTTATTTGCGCCGGGTATAAACGGCGTACTAAGCGGCACATCCATTAAAGAATTATGATTGCAAAGAACGATGTAGTTTTTTCCAGGTTCGAAGTTTTTTTTGCCTTTTACAATTAATCTGCAACCAGACGCGAAGAAAAAAATGCGCATCCAAATAAGTGATGTAAAGCGAAAAATTTTCGTACGTTTTGGTTCTTTCACCAATTTAATGATCCACATCACTAATGCAACAGGCACCATTGTTATGATAAAAACTATTATTGCCCAAACCGCGAATACCCTGCCGAGGAAATTTTTCAATATTTTTGGAATTAAGAATAATTAATCAGAGCTTCCAATCAACCGGTGCTTTCTTACGCAGCGAAAGCAGCTCATTTGTTTTTGAAAAATGTCTGCACCCAAAAAATCCCTTATCTGCACTAAAAGGTGAAGGATGTGCCGCCTTAAGAACATGATGTTTTGTTTCATCTATAAGCGATTGCTTATCCTGCGCAAACTTACCCCACAGCAAAAAAACAATCCCTTCATTCTCATCAGAAATTTTTGTAATAACCATATCAGTAAATTGAAGCCATCCAATTTTACTGTGGCTTGCAGGCTCGTTTTGTCTAACCGTAAGTGTGGCATTTAATAAGAGTACTCCCTGCTGCGCCCATTTTTCCAGGTTGCCGCTTTTTGCGGGCTGTATACCCAGATCGCTCTCTAATTCTTTAAAAATATTTATTAAAGATGGAGGTTTGGTTATACCATCCGGAACCGAAAAACTCAACCCATGGGCCTGACCTGGATTGTGATACGGATCCTGGCCAAGTAAAACAACCTTTAATTTTGAAAAAGGCGTTTCGTTAAAAGCATTGAAGATTAATTTGCCCGGCGGATAAATTATTTTGCCGCTAGCTTTTTCAGCTTTTAGAAATGTTACAATTTGTTGAAAATAGGCTTTATCAAATTCTTCTTTTAAAATCTTTTTCCAGCTTTCCTCAATCTGAACATCCATGAACGTAGATTTTTGTAAGTTCTCAAAGAGAATTTTAATCAACAAAGAAGTGTGACCCCGACACGATTCGAACGTGTGACCCACAGCTTAGAAGGCTGTTGCTCTATCCACTGAGCTACGGGGCCAAATTTTAAATATTTTTCTTTCTAATCAAAAATACTATTTAGGCAAATATAGTTTAATTCAAAAATTGGAATTCATAAATACACTTGCATTTTACCTGTTGCTCAAATGCATCATGTATAAAGGTTGTTAGGTAATTTTTTCCTCCATCTCCATTATTTTTTCAAATAGCTTTTCATATTCTTCATTTGCTTTTTGCAGCTGATCAGATTTTTGCGTGTACTTATTTTCTGCCTCCAGAAATTTTTGTTTATCTCCATAAATCCCCGGTAAAGAAAGGTCGGTTTCAAGAGTGGATTTTTCTTTATTAAGCCTGGCTAATTTATCTTCAAGTTGCTGGAAATGTTTTTGCGCCTGCTGCAATTCTTTTTCAAGTGCCTTATTTGGCGAAGAGGCATTGTTTGATTTTTTTTCTGTTGATCTTAATGCTTTTTTTTCACCAGTCGCATCTTTTTTTTTCGAAGATTCTGTTTCGGCAGATTTCCTTTCTTGCTTCCATCTTTCCCATTCATCATAAGTGCCCACAAATTCTCTAATTTTATGATCTTCAATTTCCCAGATTTTGTTGGCGGTTTGGTTTACGAAATACCTGTCATGACTTACCAAAATATAACTTCCCTCATATTTATTCAAAGCTTCAATAAGCAGATCCACCGAATGAATATCCAGGTGGTTCGTAGGCTCATCAAGCAATAAGAAATTTGCTTTACTTACAATCGTTTTTGCCAAGGCGACTCTTGCTTTTTCACCACCACTTAACACCTTAATTTTTTTCTCCACGTCATCACCACTAAATAAAAAACACCCCAACAACGTTCTCAATTCCAGCTCGGTTTTGCCACTGCCGGAATAATTCATTTCTTCAAGAACTGTATGATTTATATCCAGCGCTTCCAATTGATGTTGCGCATAAAAAGCGTCTTTCACATTATGCCCTTCTATTCTTTCACCTTGAAAGGTTTCTACGCCCGCAACAATGCGCAACAAAGTTGATTTACCTTTTCCATTTGCGCCAATCAGGCCAATCTTATCACCACGGGTTATTTCCGCTTTTGCATGATCTACAATTTCAACGTTTCCAAAATTTTTCGATACATCTTTTAAAGTGCACAATACTCTTCCCGGTGTAACGCCTACGGTAAAATTGATGCGCATATTTGGCCTTTCAAGATCCGTATTTTCAATGCGATCTATTTTATCCAGCCGCTTCATGATACTCTGCGCCTGCGCGGCTTTTGAAGCTTTTGCTTTAAAGCGTTCCACAAATTTTTCCTGTTGCCTTATATAATCCTGCTGATTTTCATAAGCGCGCTTTTGCAACTCTATTCTTTGCAATTTTTCTTGCAAATAATAAGTATAGTTGCCGGTATAAAAATGAAGTTGTTGTTGATATAACTCAACAATTTTTGTAACCATGCGGTCAAGAAAATAACGGTCATGTGACACAATAACTACAGAGCCGCGGTAATGCTGCAAGTACTTCTCAAGCCATTCAATTGACGGAAGATCCAGGTGATTGGTAGGTTCATCAAGTAACAAAACATCCGGATTCATAAGAATCATTTTTGCCAGCAACACGCGCATTCTCCAACCCCCGCTAAATTCTTTATAAGGACGTTGCAAATCTCCATTCGGAAATCCCAAACCCTGCAATATTTCCTCCGTTTTATGATGAATATTATAGCCGCCTAATATTTCAAGTTCATGTAATTTATCGGCATATAAATGTGCCAGTGCTTCATCAGAACTTTGTTCTAATTCAAGCCCAATTTTTTCTATCTCTTTTTCTAATAAAAGCACCTCTTCAAAAGCTCCCAGCGCAACTTGTAGAATCGAATCTTCTGTGTCAAAACTTAACAAGTCCTGGTGAAGAAAACCGATAGAAGTTTCCTTGCCTTTTTCTACACTTCCTGATGATGGTAAATATTGGCCTGTAAATACTTTAAGCAATGTTGATTTTCCCGTGCCGTTGTAACCAATTAGTCCAATTCTTTCATTTGGCTGAATATGCCAGGTAGCATCTTCCACAATGACTCTTGCTCCAAATTCGAACGTAACATTTTGTAAACCTAATAACATAAAATTTTTTTCTAAGCGTGCAAAATTAAGTTCTATTTAGCGTAATCGATCAAAGAGTACTTATAGCTTGGCGATTATGTATTAACTTCGGGCAAAATTTAACACGGATGAAAAGGCTTTTGGCGATTATTTTTTTGGCAGTTATTGTTTTTGGCGCTTATTGGTTTTTTTTCAAAAAAGATACGCCCCAATCTCAACCTAAACAGGAAGCAATAAAAATTAATAAGCACTCTGACGTTTTCAATCAAAGTATTTCAAATGCAGTTGATGGTTATCTGGGTATGAAAAATGCTTTTGTAGACGCCGATACTTCCCAAATAAAAATGCAAACGCAAAAATTTATTACGTTAGTTGATAGCATGAAGCTCGATGACTTAAAGACAGATGACCCGCAAATTTTATCAGCCGCACGGCAAGAGGTTAGCGATATTAAAGCAAACGCCGATGCCTTGTTATTGGAAAATGATATTACAGAAATGAGACAGGATTTTCGGATGATTTCTGAAAATATGTATCCATTTTTAAGAACCATAGCTTACGAAGGACCGAAGTTATATTGGCAAAATTGCCCAATGGCCTTTGGTGAAAATAAAGAAGCCAATTGGATCAGTAATTCATCTGAGATAATGAATCCATATTTGGGCAAACATGATCCGGTGTATAAATCAAGCATGGTTGGCTGCGGAGAAACAAAAGATTCATTGCAGTAACATTTTTCAATCCATCCCCTCAAAGTGAAAGCGTTTATTTTACCTGCTCTTTTTTTGCTGCCAATACTTGCTTTCAGCCAAAGCAAAATTACAATTAGTGGCTATGTAAAAGATTCGCTTTCTGGCGAAACATTAATTGGTTCCACTATTTCCATCGTCGGCAAATCTAAGGGCATCGCCTCAAATCAATTTGGTTTTTATTCCATCACATTGCCTAAAGGTTCTTATCAATTTGTTTGCTCCTATGTTGGCTATGTTACCCAATTGCGCAACATCGATTTAAACGCAGATATCCTATATAATTTTCAGATGGCTCCAAGAATTACTACGGAACAATCTATTATTATTTCTGCAACGAAAAGAGACGCGAATGTAAAGAATGCGCAAATGGGAAAATTGGATCTTTCTATAAATCAAATAAAATCTATACCGGCGTTTTTAGGCGAAGTGGACGTATTGAAAACAATACAGCTTTTGCCGGGTGTGCAAAGCGCTGGTGAAGGCAGTTCAGGTTTATACGTGAGAGGCGGCGGCCCGGATCAAAATTTAATCATGCTGGATGATGCGGTTGTTTATAATACGGGGCATCTGTTTGGATTTTTTTCAATTTTTAATGGCGATGCTATTAAAAGCACTTCTTTAATAAAAGGTGGAATGCCCGCGCAATATGGTGGCAGGTTATCAAGCGTTCTTGATATATCAATGAAGGAAGGAAATGATAAAAATTTTCATGTTACGGGAGGAATTGGATTGATAGCTTCACGCGTATCAATAGAAGGTCCGGTAAAAAAAAATAAAGCATCGTTCATAATATCTGCAAGAAGAACTTACATTGATGCACTTGCGAAACCATTCATAAAAAAGACAAGTTCTTTCAGTGGTTCAGGATATTATTTTTATGATCTAAATGCGAAAATAAATTATAAGTTTTCTGAAAGGGATCGAATATATCTAAGTGGTTATTTTGGTAAGGATAAGTTTGATTTTGTAAATGGCAAGCAATCACTTAAAGTAAGTATACCATGGGGAAATGCTACAGGAACTTTTCGTTGGAACCATGTTTTTACAAACCGTTTGTTTTCAAATACCACCCTTGTGTATAATGATTATAAATTCAATTTTGGAGCCAATCAAAATAATTTTCAAATCAATTTACTTTCAGGAATTAAAGACCTGAACATAAAAGAAGATTTTGATTTATATCCTTTTACAAATCACAAAATAAAATTTGGAGCCTTATATACTTACCACACTTTTACGCCGCAGGTAGTAAGCGGAAAGCAGGACACCGTTGAGTTTAAGCCAAATAATGCCCAGCAAAAATATGCGCATGAAGCGGCAATTTATATACAAGACGATTGGGACGTAAGCGATAAAATAAAAATAAATGCAGGAATTCGCGAAAGCG
>JBBRSV010000073.1:0-24404 GCA_038245055.1 Chitinophagales bacterium
AGTGAAGTTGCGGCTTTGAAAGATGTACGAACGTTTGCGGTACATGAGCAGCAAATGATGGGGAGTAATAAAGGCATTGTAATGGATGGAAGAGACATTGGCACTACGGTTTTCCCTCATGCAGAAGTCAAGATATTTATGATAGCAAATGAATCGGTGCGCGTTGAAAGAAGGTTTAGGGAAATGTTTGATAAAAATCCGAATGTCTCTTTGGATGAAATAAAGGCGAATATTGAAATGAGGGATTATATTGATTCTCATCGGGAAGTAAGCCCATTGAGAAAAGCAGAAGATGCTGTAGAACTTGATAACACAAATCTTACAGAAAAAGAACAACTTGATTTTGCGCTGAAACTGGTAAAGAATAAAATGAAGAAAGTGGAAGCAGAAATTTAGTTTTGTGTGATCAAACTGTTTTTAAACTCATCATTTATTAGCTCTTCTATACTTGTAGATACGTTATAAAACGAGACCAATTTCTTAATAATATTTTCTACAACCGAATCCGGGCAGCTTGCTCCACTGGTTATTAAAATTTTTGCCGGTTTTGTTTTTGGCAAAAAAGAAATCGTTTGGAGTATTTGTTTCTTATGAAGATCATAATGCCTTATTTCATTTGAAGAAATAAGATCTTCTTCTGACCTGACGAAATAGGTTGGCAATTTCTCTTCGCACAGTTCAACAAGATGAGAAGTGTTTGAACTATTATATCCACCAACAACTATAGCCAGATCTGCATCAGTTTTTAAAAGGGCATAAACGGCGCTTTGATTTTCGTAAGTTGCATAACAAAGCGTGTCGCGCGTGTCAGCAAACCTTTCTTCAACATTTGTATCGTCGAGATCGAATTTTTTGATCATCACATTCTTAAGGTAATCGGCAATGGCCTGTGTATCGCTTGCGAGCATCGTTGTTTGATTCACCACGCCAATTCTTTGTAAATCAGTTTTAACGTCAAAGCCTTTTGAATACCTTCCCTCAAACTCTTTATAAAAATCGTCGTAAGGTTTCTCTTCATTTATATATTTTGCAAGCTCGATAGTTTCCATCATATCAGTTACAACTACTGTAGGTGAATTTGCAGCGCTATGACTAAAGGTTGCTCTCGTTTCTTCATGCTGCGGTTTGCCATGCACAACTATGGAATATTTATTTTTTGCAATTACTTCGGCGCGGTTCCACACCTTTTCTACGAAAGGGCATGTAGTATTATATTTTTCAATTGCAATGCCAAGGCTCTTCAGTTTTTCTTCTATTTCAAGCGTAGTGCCAAAGGCGGGGATAATCACAATATCCCCGGAATTCAAATCGCTGAAAGGCACGATCATGTTTCCTTTGGTGTCCATTAAAAATTCTACACCAGCTTTTTCAAGATCATCATTTACCATTGGATTGTGAATCATTTCACTAAGTAAAAAGATTCTTTTGCCAGGGTTTTCCTCAACAGTTTTAAAGGAGATTTCAATAGCATTTTCTACTCCATAACAAAACCCAAAATGCCTTGCAAGAAAAATTTGTAGCTCACCTAAATCCAGCCGGCTTGGCGTAAAATCCTTCTTGAGTCTATCGGCATTCTTACGGATAGTTTTAATGCTGCTGATTAATGTGCTTCTATAATTTACAGGTACGTTAAATTTTTTCATAATTACAAATCCTTACAAAGTTACAACGTACCATCGATGCTTTGAGTCAATAAAAGATTAATAATGCTTATTTTTATTTCTAAACAGTTTTTGTGCTATGTCAAATAAAAATAAAAGTATTAAGCATCCAAAGTGGAGCTTTTCGACAAATATATATGAAGTAAATTTAAGGCAATATACACTTGAAGGAACGTTCGAAGCATTTTCTAAAAATTTAGTCCGGTTGAAGGACATGGGCGTAGAAACTTTATGGTTCATGCCTATAACACCCATCAGTGAATTTGGAAGGTTAGGCGTACTTGGAAGCTATTACGCCGTTCAAAATTATACTGATACCAATCCTGAATTTGGAACTATTGCAGATTTCAAAAATCTTGTTAAGGAAGCGCACCATTTAGGGTTCAAAGTAATTATCGATTGGGTTGCAGATCACTCAGGCAACGATCATCCCTGGATTTCATCTAACCCGGAATACTATTGTTATGATGCCGATAACCAATTGCATCATCCACATGGATGGTCAGATGTTGCGCAGCTAAATTATGAAAATCCCGACCTGCGTTCGGCCATGATTGACGCTATGAAATTTTGGATTAAAGAATGCGATATTGATGGATACCGTTGCGATATGGCTCATCTTGTTCCGTTAGATTTTTGGCAACACGCAAAAAAGAAACTTTCAAAATATAAGGATAACTTTTTCTGGCTTGGCGAGTGTGAAGTTCCGGAATACCATACTGTATTTGATGCCACTTACACCTGGAGGTGGATGCACGCCTCTGAAGAATTTTATCACGGAAGGATGAACCTTCAAAGCTTGCTTACCGTGTTATATAAATCAGTAACTGAATTTCCTCATGACGCATTCAGGACTTACTTCACCAGCAACCACGACGAAAATAGCTGGAATGGCACTGAGTATGAAAAATATGGTGATGCAGCAAAACTAATGGCCGTTTTTTCGTGTACATGGAATGGAATTCCAATGATATATAGTGGCCAGGAAATGCCAAACTTAAAGCGCTTAAAGTTTTTTGAAAAGAATACAGTAGATTGGAACGGCACCTATGAATTGCATAATTTTTACAAAGCATTATTGATTTTGAAAAGTACCAATAAATCTTTACGCGCAGGTGATGAAAATGTTTCCACAAAAATTGTCTCTCATCCGGATGACCACCAGGTTTTTTCATACCTGAGAAAAAATGAAGATGACGAAGTTTTAGTTGTTCTTAATTGTTCGTCAGGGGATATAAACTTTGAGGTGAAAGCGGTGCATGGGTTATTCAGAAATGTATTTGGTGGCCGGGATATTAACTTCGATAATGAGGATCACGTATTTCTAAATCCCTGGGGATTCCTGGTTTTTGAAAAACTACCAATGCTTTCTATTTAGCCGCGGTAATTTTTTATCAAAAAAAACCACGGTCGTAAAACCGTGGTTTCTATTTAAAATTATTTTTTTATTCTGATGAATCATCTAATACCAGAGGATATTCAAACGGTTCATTATAACCCGGATAAATTCCTTCTATAGTCACCTGTTTTTCGGCTCCTATAATAGTCCTTAAATCATCCAGTGATTTTACATCCTTGCCATTTGCTTTAGTTATAATAAAACCATCTCTCATCCTTGTCTGATCATTTATAGCCCCTTCATTTATTTTCTTAACTACAACTCCGCCTGCAATGCCATACTCTTTCGCTTTTTTACTGTCAAGCGAAACCAATTCGGCACCGAGTTTATCAATCATACCTGCAGGCTTTACAATGGCATAATTACCGGCGTTGTTTTTTAAAGTAACCAGGATGGTATTTTCATTTCCATTTCTATCCACGGTTACATTTACCTTATCTCCGGGTTTGTAGTTGCTTAATTGCTCTTGTAATTCAGCGCCAGACCCAACTGGAATCTTATTGATCTTTCTAATGATATCACCTTTCTTTATTCCCGCTTCAATCGCTCCTCCGTCTTTTGTAAGATCAGTAATGTAAATTCCATTGGCGTTTTCAGGTATATTTTCCTTTTTCTTTTCCTGGTCTGTTAACATGCTTGCATCTATAAACATGGCCCCTAAAAATCCTCTTTGCACACTGCCATATTTTACTAAATCGTTAATCACCTTTTTAACGATGTCTACAGGAATAGCATAAGAATAACCATTATAGTAACCGGTAGGAGAGGCAATAGCAGAATTTATTCCAATTAATTGACCATTCGTATTTATTAAAGCGCCGCCGCTATTTCCAGGATTTACCGCTGCGTCAGTTTGAAGAAACGATTCAACTGCCATCGAGCGATTACCAGTCTGATCCCGGTTCAAACCTAATGTTCTTGATTTTGCACTTATAATTCCTGCGGTAACAGTTGCATCTAGATTAAGTGGATATCCTAACGCCAAAACCCATTGGCCAATCTTCACATCGGATGAATTGCCGTAAATTAAAAAAGGCAAATCCTTTGCATCTACTTTTACTACGGCAAGATCATAAGAAGGATCTGAGCCAATAACTTTGGCGGTATAAGTTTTCCCGTTACTCAATGTCACCGTTACTTCATCGGCACCGGCAACAACGTGATTATTTGTAACAATATATCCATCATCACTAATAATCACCCCTGAACCTGAACCCTTTTGAGGATACATTCTTTGCTGCTTACCGTTCCCAAAAAACTGGTTGAATAAATCATTATCACCAAACATATCGGATAATGGATTTTTTTGGTTGGGCAGGTTATTGCTCACCTGCCGCGGATTTGTAGTTGTTTTTATGTGAACAACTGCGGGGATAGCAGCCTCAGCAGCTTGCGTAAAATCTACAGGCCCGGGCGTTGGGTTTCCATTACCATCGTAAAACCCTGCATACTTATAATTAGAAGGAATGTTTACTGATTGGAAATTTGGGTTGTTGTTATTGTGTTGATACTTATTGTATCCTAAAATAACAGCCATGGTAGTTAGTGCGCTGATGAGCACTGTAAATAAAATGTATTTAGTTTTCATTTATCAAAATTTTATTGTCTGTAATTTAAATGGCCGCTAATTATCAACCTCAAATGATATGCCTGATTATACTTTGTCACGTGCTTAAAATTAAAACTTCTGCTTAAAATGAGTATCATCGGCTCTTTACCTTTAACAATTAATTAGTACCCTTTTCGCAGATGCAAAATTACTTAATAAGACAGTGGTATTTCTGCAATATTCTATATGACAATTTTATGCAACCTATGAATTTTTTTCAGCACTTAATTATAATCCCAAAAGGAATTGCATCGTGTCAACACCGTCAGCATAATCTTCTAGACCGGGCCGTTGAGCAGCGCCAAAACCAAGGTTGCCCGGCCCGACAATGCATTGAACATTTTCATTCGAATTTAAATCATTAAGTGTAACGTCTATATCGCTATAAAAATTATAATTGAGCTGGCTTACAGGAGAAAAAATATGCTCATCTTCAAATAGTATAATGCTTTCGTTGGTCATGTACAATTTATTGTTCATGATGAGTAACGCTAAATTATAATCGTAATTATTTTTGTATTTGGTATGGTCGGCAAAGTATCCGTACTTTCTAAACGCTTCCAGCAGCGAAACAAAATCGTAGTTAGTTGGAACGGAGATTTTGGTGACATTCCTGCATCCAAGGCCAAAATACAAATGCACATCATCAGCCAAAAGTTCCAATTCTTCCAGGTTTTCTTTACCGGTTAAAACTGCCACAGAAGTTTTATTTCCGCGGATGATAGATGGATATTTTCCGAAATAATAATGAAAGTATTTTGATGAATTATTGCTGCCTGTAGCAATGTACGCTTCGCAATCTTTCAGGAACTCTGAAATTGTTACAACGTCGGTTACTTGCGGTGTCCATTCTGTAAGTTTTTCAATAATGTGAGCAAAGAGAATGTTATCTTTTTCGGATAATTTTATTCGTTGCTTGTGCCCAGAAATGAAGACACATAAAAAATCGTGAAAACCAACAAGCGGAATATTACCAGCCATCACAATGCCCACAACTTTTGGTGTAATATTATTGTCAACGTGATAATACTTTACCCAGCTATTCAACTTATTGCTATCAAGATATTGAGATGAAATATTTTTTAGCGCCATGTCTATAAATTCTATCGTGAACCATTTGTTTTTTTCGTAAGCTTTTTGCTTTATAATATTTAGTTTTTCATCATCGCTAATCAAATAATTTCCAAGCTTTTGTAATATATCAATTCTTTCGGCTAAATTCATTCGGTAAACAATTATCTGTTATATATTTGTAGGATTATAAGGCATGCAAAATTCGTTTATTATTTGCAGCATTTCGAAAGCTAAATAAAAAAATATGGCAATAAAAATCACTGATGAATGTATTAACTGCGGCGCGTGTGAGCCGGAATGTCCGAATAACGCTATTTATGAAGGTGGCGTAGAATGGGCAATTGCTGACGGAACTACAGTAAAAGGTCAGGTAACTCTTGTTGATGGTACCGTGTTGGATGCAGACCACCGCAATGCCCCTATAGCAAATGATATCTATTATATTGTGCCAAATAAATGTACGGAGTGCCAGGGTTTTCATGAAGAGCCACAATGTGCCGCTGTATGCCCGGTTGATTGTTGTGTGCCTGATGAAATGTACCAGGAAACTGTAGAGCAGCTTTTGGAGAAAAAAGAGAAATTGCACGTTTAAAAATTTAAGGCCGCAAGGCTTATCAGGCAGGTGATATTTCCTGTTTTGGCGAGAGTATTGAAAAATACTTTCGCCTTTTTTCTAAAATAAAATACCACATGCTCTCAAAAAAATTAGCATTTTTTTTCCCTTTCATTTGTTTCTTTTTGCTGCTCACATTTTCATGCAAACAAAAGAAAAATGAAGTGATGAAAACTTCGCCTGCTGAAATAATAAAAGCCGATGAAGCGTTTTCAAAACTTAGTGAAAAGGAAGGAATGAAAAGAGCTTTTATTGAATATATCGACAATGAAGGAATATTGCTGCGGCCAAATCATTTGCCGATTATCGGGGCTAATGCGATAGATTTTTTGAGCCTCGTAAATGATAGTTCTTTCAAACTAACCTGGAACCCTTCCGGAGCCGAAATTGCTGCATCCGGAGAATTAGGTTATACATACGGCGTTTACAATCTTGCATTAAAAGATACCATTTTGAAAGGCACATACGTGAGCATTTGGAAGAAACAAAAAGATAGCACCTGGAAGTTCTTATTGGATACCGGCAACGAAGGAATAACTCAAAAGGCCACTTCAAACGAACAATAGTAAATAATTTGAAACAATAAATCATTACATCAATTTATTTTTCTTTAAAAAAATTATGTTTGAAAGAGGAGGAGTTAAAAATTAATTAATAAAGAATTTTATATCAATGAAACCAAAGATTGCATTTGTAACCGGTGGATTTTCTGGCGAAGCCGAAATTTCTTATAAATCAGCCATCACTTTTGAAAAAAATATTGATAAAGAAAAATTTGATTTATACAGAATTGACATCACGAGGGATGGCTGGTTTTACGAAGCATCGAATGGTGGTAAAATCAATGTAGATAAAAATGATTTTTCTATTTCTGAAAGTGATAAAAAAATAAAATTTGACGCCGTACTAATCGGCATACACGGCACACCCGGCGAAGATGGAAAGTTGCAGGGATATTTTGACTTGCTTCATATTCCATATAGTTCGTGCGATTGCGCAACGTCTGCGATTACATTTAATAAAAGATATACAATTGCTATTGCGGCAACCAGCGGTATTAAGGTTTCAAATTCAATTTTACTTTTTAAAAATAGTTTACAAAATCCTGAGGAGTTAGTAAAAGGGCTTCGGTTTCCCGTGTTTGTAAAACCAAACAATGGAGGTTCAAGTATAGGAATGTCGAGAGTGAATTTACCTTCTGAAGAATTGGGAAAAGCAATTGAAAAAGCTTTTAAGGAAGATGAGCAGGTATTGGTGGAAGAATTTATAGAAGGAAGAGAACTGACCATAGGCGTGTTTAAATCAAAAGGTGAAATTATCGCGCTGCCCATAACGGAAATAGTTTCTAAAAATGAATTTTTTGATTATGAGGCAAAATATCTTGGGGCAAGTAATGAAATAACTCCCGCGCAGGTTGGTGCAGAAATTGCAGAAAAAATAAAATCTGCGGCAATAAAAGCCTACCTTATTTTTAATTGCAAAGGAATAGTGCGAATTGATTTTATTTATAACGAAAGGGAACAGCAGCCCTACATGCTGGAAATAAATACAGTGCCCGGCCAAAGTGAGGCCAGTATTGTTCCCCAGCAACTAAAAATTATGGGATTGTCTCTGCAGGAATTCTATACCGCATTAATTGAAGAATGCCTGGAAAATTAAATCTTGTTAAATTGCAATCAGCCTTAATCTTTTAATCTATATTTCTATCGTGTTTAAATTTATTTCCAAACAACCATTCTGGGTAAACCTGCTCGCAGCAATCATCTTAATCGTATTTATCGGATTTCTATTTCTGCAATCTTTAAGTTGGTTCACCAATCACGGCAGTTATTTAAAAGTACCTGCAGTTACGGGGAAGAATGTGGACGAGGCAACCAAGTACCTGGAAGACCAGGGATTTGAAGTGATCATTACTGATTCTGTTTATAACGATAGCCTTCCGCTCAACACGGTTAAAAAGCAATTGCCTGATGCTGGATCAACCGTAAAAGTGAACCGCACTGTCTTCCTGAATATCAATCCTGTTGCTTTGCCGATGGTTGCTATGCCGAAATTGGAAGGCCTTAGCTATCGCTTTGCTTATGAAAGGCTTATGAAGAGCCATTTAAAATTGGGCGATACCACTTACCGGCCGGATTTTATGAAGGGCACTGTGCTCGAACAAAATTATAACGGTGAAAAAGTTGCCCCCGGTACGAAACTTCGTTGGGGCGCTTCCGTTAGTCTTGTTATTGGAGGCGGCCTTCAGCAAGTACAAATCCTGGTGCCAAATCTCTACGGGCTTACATTGGAAGAAGCTAAATCAGTGCTTGAACAAAAAGGCATTACGCTTGCAGCGGTGCTTCCAACGGGAGCCATAACTGATACATTAAAGGCATTTGTTTATAAGCAAAACCCTGATGTAAAAAATGACGAAAGCCATTCAAATTTTATTCAGCCGGGGCAAACTATGGATGTATGGATATCACCAACTGCTCCTGTGCCAGATAGTTTACAAACTAATACGGAACCAAACGATAGTTCGAAACTTCAATAAATAAACCTGTTTTATTTGTAACAGAATTTTTAAAGGAAAAATATTGAAAACATACGCTATTATTGTTTCATCGATTATGTTGAAGTTGAATTATGACAAATATTTACGGCAATTAAAATAAATTATTATGAAAAATATTACACCAGAAGAAGTAAAAAAAAGACTGGATGCCGGAGAAAATCTCCACCTGGTTGATGTAAGGGAACCCCATGAAAATGCTGCTTTTAATATTGGCGGCATTCTACTGCCATTAGGCAAAATTCAATCTATGCAAACGGAAGATATTGACGACTTGAAGGACGAGGAAGTAATTCTTTATTGCAGAAGCGGCAACAGGAGCGGAATTGCGGCCATGACGCTGACTTCCATGGGGTTTACTAATACGAATAATCTTGAAGGCGGTATGCTTGCCTGGGAAGATAAGTTTAAACAGTAATTGATGACACGAACTCTTACGAATTACACGAATGAAGCGCTGTACTTACAAATGCGTTTGGGCAGCGCAGGCATTATAACTCATGGAGATTCGCTTTTATCACAATTCGTGTAATTGGTGTAATTAGTAAAAATTCGTGTAATAGTTGCTAAAAAAAATAAAAGCGGACAAGAGTGCCCGCTCGGAATGTGCTAAAACTAAAAAGCACATGAGAAAATTTCAAACGCAATGTATGCGTCAGTGCAAGATGAAAAAAATCAAGATTACTGAACCATGAATTATACCATTTCATGTATGAATAAACTTGATCCGGTAACTGCTCACATGCCTATAGCTTAATATTTATGGCCGCCAAAAAATTGGTTCCGGCCATAGGAAAATAATAATTTTCAACACCTAATACTCCTCCATAAAAATAATTATAGGTGTATCCATTGGATTCATATTTTTTATTGAATAGATTATTTACCTGTACAACAAAAGTTACCTTCCTCAATATATTCTTTGAATTTAAAGCATAAGACAGTTTTATATTCTGGACATAATATGGATCGATGCTTCTGTTTATATGGGAAGTATTGTCCAGAAACTGCCTGCCGACACATTTTGATTGAAGACTAATTTCGCTATTTGATAACGGAACAAAATTTACAGTGGCCGCGGCTACCTGGTTCGGGGAAAAAGAAATATTTGTATTATGATATTGATAAATTATTTGATTGCCGTTGTCGTAGTCATCCACATATTCTGTGAAATTTTTTATTTTGTTTTTGCTAAAGGAAATGTTTGCAGTTGCGTTCAGCCATTTTGTAAATCGTTCACCTGCCTGCAGTTCAATTCCCACTCGATAACTTTGTGGCGCATTGGTGCGAGTATATGCACCTACATCATTTATTTTACCGGTAGACACTAATTGGTTATGGTAATTCATATCATAAAAAGTCGCACCATAGGTACAATTGGTGTTCTTTTTTTCTACTCCTAATTCCCAATCATATAATATTTCAGGTTTCGGTAGTTGTGTTATTCCGGCTTCAAAATCATCCCTGTTCGGCTCCTTTCCGCCAACAGAATAAGACGCATAAACCTGGAAATCATTTTTATTATATGAAAGGCCAATTTTTGGATTAAAAAAGCTATAGTTCCTGTTTATTAAAATATCCGGGTTTGATTGAAAACCCTTTATATTATAATGTACAAATCTTGCCTGTACATCAGCGAAGCCTGAAAAACCAGCACCAAAGGTTTGCAGTAATTTGGCATAAATATTAAAATCTTTTTTTGTTGCGGGTAAATCTGAATAAGTATAATTTTTGGGAAACCCTTGCTGTGCCCACGTTACAATATCATAATGTTTTCCATCATATTTGTCCCAGCCACCACCGAAAGTGAAATGCGATTTATTTTTTTGATACTGTAACGAAAATATTTCACC
This sequence comes from Chitinophagales bacterium, assembly GCA_038245055.1. Classification (GTDB taxonomy): domain Bacteria; phylum Bacteroidota; class Bacteroidia; order Chitinophagales; family Chitinophagaceae; genus Ginsengibacter. The sequence continues at coordinate 10,764 of JBBRSV010000073.1, forward strand.
ATAAAAATAATTGTCCAACCATAGCCGGCGAACAAGGGCTGTGGAAGTTGTTGTGTCCGTTCCCACAATATAATCAGGCAAACCATAATCGCTATAAAGTTGCGCCGCTTTGTATTCTTCATAATATCCTTTTCCCCTTGATAAAAATATCGCTGTATTAAAACTAAGCTGGTTATTAATTTTCCTGTTGTAAAAAAGCTGGTAATGGGTTTGCGTATAATTATCCGTTTCGTTGTTGTAAGGTGTCCCGGGTTTTTCAGTTCCGGCTTCATTATACCGGCGATTGCTATCAAGATAGCTTTGCGGAATACCATACCACGATTGATAAGTTTTCTCTTTTCCACTGATGATATTAAAACGGAGCGAACTATTTTTATTAATGTAAGCAGTGCTTACTGACAAGGATTGAAGGTTTGATTTTGCACGATCCACATAGCCATCGCTGCTTATTCTTGAGAGGCGCGCATCTATAGTAAAATGATTTCCTATTAAACCGCTGCCAACCTTTAAAGTATTTTTCCAGGAATTAAATGAACCAAAAGAGTTGTTCAATTCCACATATTTTTCTTTAATTACTTCGTTGGTAGAGAGATTGATTGTGGCTCCAAAAGCGCCGGCCCCGTTAGAGGATGTTCCCACACCACGTTGTACCTGTATCGAGTTTACGGAAGAAGCAATGTCCGGTAAATCCACAAAATAAACTCCCTGGCTTTCAGCATCATTATAAGGAATTCCATTCAGTGTCACATTCACCCTGGATGCATCCGTTCCCCGAATTCGAATTCCCGTGTAGCCGATACCGTTACCTGCATCAGAGTTCACCACCACAGATGGAAGTTGGTTTAAAATAAATGGTAAGTCTTGGCCCAAATTGACTTTTTCAATTTCCTTTTTGGTAATATCGGTTTTTGTAAAAGGAGATCTGTCTGAAGCTCTTATGGAAGTAACTTCAATATTGTCGAGCATCAAAGTATCACTCGTCTTACGGATTGTGCTATTCTGGGCTATCGCGAAAAATGAGTTGCCTGAAAAGCAAAGAATAGTAATAATTTTTTTCATGGTTTAACTTCAGTTAAACTGACCTGGAAACGCACGAAAAAGAGGAAAAGTAAATGGTTCAACCTCCCTTCGCAGGCATTATCCTGATCAGGTATGCGGGTATTATCTCAGCAATCCGACTTCAAAGCAGGATGCACCCCGGTGAAAAATGATTTTAGAATGCAAATGTAAGCCTGTTGCTTTTTAATTTGCAAAAAAGTGTAACTTTTATTTTTTATAACCGTTACAGCAGGAGAGCTCTGGAAGGCGGAGGTTAAACAATTATTTCGGCTAAACGGTGTAGAGGTAAAAAAAAATTTAATTATATATGAAAAAAAATATACGGTTAAGAAGCATTTTTATTTTGCTGCTGATGATATCTGCTACGCCAATCTTCGCGCAACAAACTTTGATCAATGATAAAAATGCGGAAGTAAGAGCGGTGACGTCGTTTACAGGAATAAAAGTTTCAGGAGGGATAAATGTTTACATGTCGCAAGGTGAAGATTATGGCATGGCTGTCAGCGCATCGGAGCCACAATATCGTGATAAAATTAAATCAGAAATTAAAAATGGGATTCTTGAAATTTCTTATAGCGATCATTTTGAAAAACATTTTGGAGATTTAAAATTACGCGTCTATATATCTTTCAAAAATTTGGAAAGTATTGAAGGCTCCGGCGCTTGTGATTTTATTCTTAATGATACACTTAACGCTTCGAGTGTTCTTCTAAAGCTTTCCGGAGCCTGTGAAATAAAAGGCCTGGTGAAATTGACGAATCTTGAACTTAACTTAAGCGGCGCTTCAACAGTAAAAATTGAAGGAATAACTCAAAATTTAAAAGTGACTGCGAGTGGCGCAAGTGATGTAAAAAATTATGGGTTAACGGTTGAAAATTGTATCGCAAAATTATCGGGCGCGTCTGATGTAAGAGTTACAATTACCAATTCAATTAGTGCTTATGCAAGTGGTGCGAGTACTTTATACTATGATGGTGACCCGGAAAAAAGACAAGTTGCCACAAGCGGTGCAAGCTCTATTTCTCAACGGAAAAAATAAATACTGAAGTTTCCAATGATGAAATAAATGTACTGAGGCGTTGGCTTTTTCATTTGTATTCCTATAAATGTAAAAATCAGACAGATTCCCGTGGTATCTAACTAAAAAAATATTGGTTGGTTTATTATCTCATTCTAATGCAGCGTTATCGGCATTATTTCTATCCTACTTATACATAAAGTCTACATAAACAGTAGAAAATAAAAAACACGCCGCCACTTATAATTGATATTCACCACGAAAACAAATTTGCGATTTGGTAACAACGTTTGCAAATAATTTTGAACAGGAAGTAAAAGAAATAAGCAGGCAGACCTGGGAACGAATGACACAATGCTTTGCGATTGTTTTTTTTGTTTAAAAATCTTAACTCGCTGCTATCATGATCAAAGATAAATTACTGCGGCTTTTATTTATTCCCTTATTAGGGATCATGATTCCATTTTTTTCCGGAATAGTTTCTTATGCTCATTATTCAATTTGGGTCATCCTTTCAATTAATTTATATTTTATTCTTCTTTCATTTTGTATTTGGGCTGGAGCAAGTTGGATACATCGTAAGATTAGGTTCCTGTTCAAAGGTTTTCAAAATCCTATAATTAAGGTCTTTTCAGTATGCCTTGTTGGTGGCGTGTTTGGCGCTGCTATTTCAGGAATCTTTTCTATTGCATGGTATAAAATTTCCAGTGAAAGTTTTGAATGGCCGCCAGTATTCAAGTGCATTGCATTTTCTTCACTTGCGGTCATCTTATTTACATTGATTTATGAAATATTATTTCTTGGCAAACAAAGAGTATTGTATACAAAAATTGTTGATCAGTTGGATTGGGAAAGGTCCAAAGCAGAAATGTCTGTTTTAAAAAATGAGATAGAACCACATTTTATTTTCAATTCACTCAACACACTTTCTTATCTTATTTTAAATGATCCGCAAACGGCACATGCATTCAATAGTAAGCTTGCTTCAGTGTATAAATATTTCTTAATAAATAAAGAAAGGGAATTAATTACACTGCAAGGGGAACTGGAGTTTATTGAAAATTATTTTTTTGTTTTACAAGTCCGACATGATAATAAGCTGCATTTAACAACTGATTTGAGCAATCATGATGAAGGGTCGCTGATGATATTGCCTTATGCTTTGCAGGTACTTGTAGAGAATGCGATAAAGCATAATGAATTTTCCGATGATAATCCTTTAAATATCAAAGTAATATTAAATGGAGAATATATCCAGGTAAAAAATAACAAGCGTCCTAAAGCTTATCATGTTAATTCAACCGGAATCGGTTTACGCAACTTAAGCTCGCGTTACAGGCTTGTATGCAATAAAGATATCCAGGTTGAAGCAACCGATTATGAATTCACCGTAAAATTGCCAATTATAAAATCAAATTTAAGCCATGCTTAATGCCATTATTATTGAAGATGAATTACCCGCCATGGAGGCGCTCGTGCAAACCCTTTCGGAAGTATCAATGGTAGTGAATATTGCTGCCAGGCTAAGGACGGTAAAGCAAAGTGTCAGCTATCTTTCGGGTGAGCCGGATGCTGATATCATTTTTAGCGATGTGCAATTATCAGACGGATTGTCCTTCGATATTTTTTGGCAAACCGGTGTACGTATTCCCGTAATTTTTATTACGGGTTATGATAATTATATGATGATGGCTTTTGAAAATAATGGTATTGATTATTTGTTGAAACCTGTTGAAAAAAATGACCTTGAGAAAGCTTTGCTTAAATACAATAATTTAAAAAAGCACTTTGCACCTGCTGCTCAATTGCCTGTTGACAATATTGTGAAATTTATTAACCAAAGAAAAAAAACAAGGCTGCTTGTAAAAAAGGGAATCGAGAATATCGCGCTGCGATTGGAAGATATTGTATTCATTTACACCCAGGATAAGCTGGTGTATGTACTTGATCGCACTTCAAAAAAATACATCGCCGATAAAACATTATCTGAACTTGAGCAGGAACTCGACAATGCGTTTTTCTTCAGGGTGAACAGGCAGTATATTGTCAATATAAATTTTGTAAAGAGTTTTAAATCTTTTGAAAAGGTTAAGCTGCTTTTAGATCTTGCAATTCCTGAAATAAATCATTCCATCATTATAAGCCAGGAAACAGCGCCGGCATTCCGAAAATGGATGCACGATGCATGAGAGACAAAAAAAATGAAGATAAAAATATTTGACTTCACTTTTCTTGTTTTGCCGGCAAGTAACTCCGGGCTGCCGATCTTTTTACAAGAACCGCTACATTGCCAATGATGCTTTATGAAACTTTGCGTTTAGCCCACACAGTTATACTATAAACCCCGCCCCCGATAGTCTAATTTTTTTTCATTACAATTGGCACATTTAGTAAGTAGCCTATTTATTTTAGGCCCAGAAGCAGCGGAGTTTTTATTGTGCGGTAGGCACATGTGGTTGGTAGCAAAATGAAAGAGACACACCAGACGTTCCGAAGGAACGTTTGGTGCTTTTTACATACGATGTCTACCCACCAAAAGTCCCGCGCCGGGACTTAAGAAATTTAGTAGCGAAATTATTCAATACTAGTTTTTTTTATTTCCCTAAGGCTTGCTACCATCTGTGTGCCATCCGAAATCTTTATTCGATTTTTTTAAACCAGGTTGCCTCCTGTGTTTTTGGTTTATTTTTTAACAGAGATAAAACGTTTGCTTTCTTTCAGAAATAAAATCCAATGCCTCGATTTAAAAAATTCACGTCTTGGCAAATTACAGCCTAAAGTTTGACGCACATTGATAAATATTGTTGCCTATTGATTACTTCTTCTGTCAAATTTTAAATAATATCAATGAAAAGAATTCTAACATTATTTACGATGCTAATGCTTAGTGGAGCTTTGGCATTTGCTCAAAGCCGTTTGGTTACGGGTAAGGTAGTTGATGAAAAAGGCGGCCCGGTTAATGGCGCTTCCGTTATCATAAAAGGCACGCCCCGCGGCGTTCCGGCTAATGCTGCCGGAGAGTTTTCAATCAGTGCCAAACCAAATGATGTGTTGGTTATTACAGCCACTGACTATGGAAAAGTGGAAATGAAAGTGGGTAACGAAAATAATCTTGCAGTTACATTAAAATCGGCCTCCAATGTTATGGAAGAAGTTGTGGTAACAGCACTTGGGCAAACGAGTAAAAAAGCTAAAGTTGGATATGCAACAACCACATTCACCAGCGAAGCGATTAATCGTACGGCCAACGTAAATGCCTTTGATGGACTTGCCGGTAAAATTCCCGGTGCGGAAATATCTAATACCGGAGGGCCTGGCTCATCCACTAAAATTATTATGAGAGGCTACGGCGTATTAACAGAAGGAGGTAACCAACCTTTATACGTTATTGATGGTGTTCCGTTGACAGATGCGAGGCTTAGTGCGGGATCTAACGTTTTGGCCGGTGCTAACAATGTGGGCACCGTTGGATTGACAGGGCAAAATGATTTTGGGAATGGTGCTAACGACATCAACCCAAATGATATTGAAAGTATAACAGTTCTCAAAGGAACCGCTGCTTCTTCATTATATGGTTCGGCTGCAAGAAACGGTGCGATTATGATTACCACAAAAAGAGGAAAGTCGGGTAAAATAAGTGTTGACTTTGCAGGTTCAGTAAATTTTAGCCGCGTAGGCAAAGTGCCCACCTTGCAAAATATATTTGGACAGGGATGGAATGCAACTTTTGTTCTCGGAGAAAATGGAAGCTGGGGCCCGCGACTCGATGGTGTAGTAAGGCCATGGGGTTCTATTGTGAACAATTCACAACTAATAAAACCTTTTGTTGCAATACATGATAATATCCGTGATTTTTATACAACGGGTTTAGAACTAAACAATACGATAGCTGTTTCAGGAGGGAATGACAGATCAACATTTTATTTTTCTTATGGTAATGTAGAAAGCGACGGAGTAATACCCACAAAATCTGACTACCTGGGGCGTAATACATTGTCTTTAAGAACTAATAATAAGTACAAAAACTTTTCAATAAATACTTCTTTTAATTATGTAAATAGAAAAGTGAACCAGCCAGCGACAGGGCAGGGAAGCACTTCCGGTTCGACAATATTTCAGGATATTTTACAAATTCCAGTTGATCTTCCCATAAGCGATTTTAGAGATTATAGAAATAGATTTTTTGGTGTCAATAGCTATTTTTCTCCTTATGCTGAAAACCCTTATTATGGCTTGCATAATAACGGTAATACACAAACGTCGGATCGGTTTTTTGCAAACGTAGATATGAGCTACCAGTTAAGTCCGGCCCTCGCAGCACAATTGCGTGTAGGTGGTGATATAGAAAACTCCCGCACTTTTTCGTACAATGCCGTTAATGCTCCCGACCCCGGAAGCTGGAATGCAGGTGGTAATACTGAAGGGGCAACCAGGGCACCGGATGTTGGTTCTGTGATTGAAAGCAATAACTATGTCGGTGCCATAAATGGCGATTTTATTTTAAAATATAATAAGGATATCAGCAGGAATTTTAACTTAGATGTAATTGGTGGTGTAAATTATAACCAGGCAGATACCAAATCAGGCTTTGCTGCAATTACTAATTTATTAATTCCGGGATTCTATAATCTTTCCAACTCAACAAAGCAGCCAGTAACGGCAGGTGCAAAAAGCCGCACAAGATTATTGGGCGTTTATGGCCAGGCCACCGTAGGATATAAAAGCCAACTCTATGTAACAATAAATGCCCGCAATGATTGGTCATCAACGTTGCCAATTGATCACGATCATTTCTTTTATCCCGGGGGAAATTTGTCATGGATCGCTTCTAACAGTTTTAATTTAAAAAGCTCACCGATTTCATATTTAAAATTCAGGGCAGGCTATGGTAAAACGGGTACCAGTGCGCCGGTGTATGATATATACCCGGTGCTGGTGGCCGGTTCCGTACCGCTCCCTTTTGGAACTATAAATTTTCCCTTTAACGGTGTAAGCTCATTCGAAATTCAAAAAGCAATTGCTAACGGCGATTTAAAAGGGGTAATAACTACTGAAACAGAATTGGGAATGGACATCAGGTTTTTAAATAACCGTATTGGGCTGGACGTGGCGCTATACGATAAAAGAGCCGACGGTCAAATATTGAATGTGCCGATATCTCCTGGCTCGGGTTATACAACGCTTATCGAAAACATTGGCCTGATCACCAACAAAGGCATCGAGGTTTCTTTGGATTTAAAACCAGTAGTTACAAAAAATGTCACCTGGTCTATTAATTATAATTACACAAAAAATATAAATAAAGTTGCCCACCTTACTAACGGGCTTTCTAAAGTAACGGTCTTCGGTATAAATGGCGGCGTTGAATTAGATGCAGTGCCTGGTAAAACGGCTACCGGAATTTATGCTTTTGGCCCGCAGTTGACGGCTGATGGAAAAACAATTGTTGCGGCCGCTTCAGGAAAACCTTTGGCAACTACTAACAGGATCTATTATGGCAATGCAGAAAATGATTTTGTAATGGGTTTTTCCAACTCTATAAAGTTTAAAGAATGGCAATTTAATTTCTCGCTTGATTACCGGCAGGGTGGTGTATTCTACAGCAAAACGGCAGAACAACTTTTATTTACAGGTAACTCAATTCCTACAACTTATAATGACCGGAGACCATTTATTTATCCAAATTCTGTCATACAAAATGGAAACGATGCTCAAGGTAAACCAGTTTATGTTGAGAATACAACGCCCATTACTGAGAATAATCTGCAAGACTTTTTTCCCGAAGGAAATAACCCTGCATTGGCTTATAGAAATGATATTATAGACCGGTCATTTTTAAAACTTAGGGATGTTTCTCTTTCTTATATCGTGTCAGAAAAACTCGCATCTAAAATCAAGATGCATAATTTATCACTGACAGTTTATGCACGAAATCTTTTGTTGTGGACACCTGCTTCTAATTATTATATTGATCCGGAGGCTTCCAACTTTGGCAACGATCTCTCCAGCCAATTGGGGGAATTTGAAACAGCGCCGATATCAAAACAATTTGGTGTGGCTTTGAAAGCGAATTTTTAAAAAAAAATTTATTACGAAATGAAAGTATTTAAAAATAAAAAGATCATAGCCGCCCTTGTGCTTTGTTCATTATTGTTGGGAGAAAGCTGCCGCAAGACTTTTGATATCAATCATGATCCTAATAATCCTACTTTGGAAGTGGGAACGCCAAAGATTGTTTTTCCAGTTGCGGTAATGGGTGTTGCTGCAGTTGAAGGCGGTGACCTTGCACTTATTGGAGGAATATTGGGAGAATATGTTACCCAGGCAGCGTTAGCTAATCAATATAAAATTATTGATCAGTACGATTTAAAAACCACAGATTTTAACGGTCAATATATCACCTTATATTCCTACGGTTTAAAAAATCTTCAGTTTGTAATTGATAAGGCCGCTGAAGCAAAAGACTGGAATTTTTATCTTATGGGCATCACAACAAAAGCGTACGCTACGGGATTGTTGGTGGATCTTTATGATCAAATTCCTTATTCAGAATCACTGCAGGGAATAGGTAATCTTACTCCACATTTTGATGATGGATATACTATTTATAAATCATTGATTGCAAGTCTTGACACTGCTTTGAATAAAGACTTCAGTGCTTCTACAGCTATCGATTTGAGGGCTTCAAACGAAGGAAATGTAGATCTTATATTTCAAGGAGATATTGCTAAATGGAAACAATTTGCCAATACATTGGAACTTAAGCTATACTTGAGAATGATTAACGCAAAGCCTGCGGAAGCCCAGGCTGGAATCACAGCCTTATATGCGAGAAATGCACAGTTCCTCACAAACAATGCCGCCGTTACCGGGTTTAGCGATAACCCAAGTCTTTCCAATCCTTTATTTGAGCAAAACGTTCGCCAGTTGAATACAGCTACTAACATTGTGGCAAGTAAAACTTATTTAACTTTTTTACAAAGCCATGGTGATCCAAGGGCCACAGATCTATTCGGCACTAACGCGACCGGGCTTGATCAAGGTGATTTTTTAAATCCTTCGCAGGCCGCACTGAGCGCTTCTTTATTGAAACAAAAAGCAACCGATCCCGTAGTATTTCTTTCAGCAGCAGAGTCTTACTTTTTACAGGCAGAAGCACGGTTAAGATATTTTGCAGGCAACGGTGTCAAAACTTTATATGATAACGGCGTGAAAGCTTCCTTTGCTGACTTTGGAGAAAACGGAAGTCCATTCGTTGCAGCAGGAGGCGCCTATGCCTATCCCGCTGGTACAATGGACCAGGATTTAGAAGCAGTAATCGTTCAAAAATGGGCGTCATTTGCTTATGGGGTCCATTTTATAGAAGGTTGGTTCGAAAGAAACAGAACCGGGTTTCCTAAAAGCAGCCCTGTATATTCAACGGATCCTTCTTATGTTCCGGGACAATTTGTTGTTTCCAAAAACTCAACATTGGCGCCGGGGCAATATCCGAAACGACTTGTTTTTCCAGATGCTGAAATATCTACCAATCCAAATACGCCGGCACAAGTATCCATTACTACACCTGTTTGGTGGGGTAAGTAATTTTAAATTTTAATTAAAATGAGAACGATGAAAATAAGATTTGGTTTTATGTTGATGGCTTTTTTTACCATGATGATCTCATGTAAAAAAGACTCAATTATAGATACAGCCGATAGGGTTGGAATATCGAAAGTTACTTATTATCCTACAATTACAGTGAAAGGGGACGCTGTTGTTACTGTTACTAGCGGTGACGTGTACACTGAGCCGGGAGTAAGTGCAACGGCGGGTTCGGCTGATGTTCCTGTAACAACTGCCGGTGTGGTAGATGCCGGTAAAGATGGCGTTTATACGATTACTTACTCCGCAAAAAATGCAGATGGCTATAGCTCATTTGCCTCAAGGACTGTAGTAGTTTATACAACAGATCCGGATGCTGCGGCCCACGATTTATCAGGTACGTATTTAAGGACCGCAACTGGTTCGTCAGCAGTGTGGACAAAAATTGCGCCCGGTGTTTATGAAGTATTCAACCCCGGTGGCTCACCCGGAACCAATTTAACAGTAGTTGTTTTTAATCCATCAGCCTTTAATATAATGATACCACCGCAACTTGCGAGTGACGGATCGCCCACAAGCTCAACCAATGAAAGCTATATCAATTCAAGCCCGGCTACTTATTCCTGGAAAATAGTGAATCCTGGATATGGTGGGGCTTTAAGAACTTTTATAAAACAATAATTCTCTACCATTCAATACTAAAAAATGAAACGAATATTTTTAATAGCGAGTGTAGCAATAATTTCATTCACATCGTGCCAAAAGACGAAAGAAGCCGGCGCTACATCGGCGGTAAAGGTTGCTAACGAGTGGTGGGCAACTTTGGATTCTGTTGGCATCGCCGATTATTATGGCCTTGGCCATTTAAAAATTGCAACCTATAATACAGCGGTTGATAATGGAACTATTTGGGTTGATGATTACAAGAACGGATATGGATTTAAAGTTCAGGCTACTGTGGATTATTCAAGCCTTACCTTTTCTTCCGCGCCAGCGGCTGCCAATGGATATTTTGTTACAGGCAGTTCTTCTTTTCCTGCTACAGCTCATATTACTGACGGGAAAATTTTTCCAAAAATGGGGCATTCCAAATCGGGTAATATTGCGGACAGTATTCATTTCAAAATTGAATTCTCTGACGACCCGGGTTTTATTTATGAGATGAACGGAGTTGAAAGAACAAGGTTTCCGGAGGACGATTATTAGAAAGAATTTTAATAAGGGATCACGATAATAAGGTTGCATTTATTTGTGGCCTTATTTTTTAAAATCATGATCTGGAGATTTTATGCTGTAATGAAAGCAAATTTTTTTTGAATAAAAATTACCGGGGATGCTATAAATTAAACCAACCTTCGTAAAGAAGTTTACCGCGATACCTCTAATTTAGTTATAAGGCATTAAATAATAAGTCATGAAATATTTTTGCGCCGTTATTTTTTTATTAAACCTGTCATTTAATGTTTCATACGCACAGTCAACACAAACATTAATCTCCTATGCAGATTCTTTATATGCGAAGCTGGATTGGAGTGCGGCCGCAACCGCTTATGAAAATGCGTTTGCAAAGGGAGCTATTCAAAATGCTCTTTCTGTCAACCGGCTTGGATTTTCATATTTGAATATTGGCAAGAATGGTCTTGCCATAAAAAACTTTCAATTGTCTCTTACAAAAAATCCGCTGCCTGCGGGTGCTCCAATTATCCGTTCACGATTAGCCCGTGCATATGCGGCGAACAATGATAATGGCAAAGCGCTTCTGCAATTGGATAGCGCAATTTCTTTAGGATATTCAAACGTAGCAGAACTAGATACTTTAAAAGAATTTGATGGAATAAGAAATGATGCCGTATTTAAAAATTTAGTTTCAAAAGCTACTGATAAAATATTTCCTTGTATGAAAGATTCGAATGCTCGGGAGTTTGATTTCTGGATAGGGGATTGGGATGTGTACCCAACAGGAAGGAACCAATTGGTGGGCCACAGCATTATTCAAATGGGATCCGGTGGCTGCTTTATTCTCGAGAACTGGACTGCCACAGGTATTCCTGAAACTTCAGGCAAGAGCATGAATTTTGTTGATCCCAAAAGTAATAAATGGAAACAAGTTTGGGTCGGTTCGGGCGGCACGGTTACTGAATATATTAACGGTTTTTACAAAGACAGTGTTATGGAATTTGAATCCACACAACAAACACCGCAGGGCGAGGCGAAAGTAAGATTCAGGTTTTTTAACCAGGGAGCCAACCAGGTGCGACAGTTCCAGGAGTTTACTAACGATAACGGTAACACGTGGAATGTTTCTTATGATCTTACCTATATCCGCAGGAAGGAATAAGCTTAAAAATTATTTTCCATCAGCCCAAAGTAAGAATTGGGGAAATACGGCGCTCCAGGTTTCGTAGTTATGTTTTCCTTCGCGGAACTCTGTATAAATGATGTCGCCCGGTGGACAAACATTTTTACTTTTAATTAAATCGATCAGGTCTTTCGTATCGTCAACTACATCTATAATCCCATCGTTATCCCTGTCTGAAGTTTCCTCCTGATCGCCGGCATAAAACCAATATTTTAGATGTGGCCTTTTTCTTGAAGATCTTATTTTATTTATTATTAGGCGGTCTTTATCATCAGAGTAATCAGCGTCTTTCGAATCTTTATCCCGGTACCAGAATGAACCAGAAAATACGCCCACTTTATCAATTTTATCTGCATGGTCCCATGCAACATCAAATGCTGAAAGGCCCCCAAGTGAACAGCCCGCAATAATTATAGAATTAAATTTGCGTACGCCGGAATTTTTTTTAATAAACGGGATTAATTCATCATCAATGAAAGCAGCATATTTCTCCGCGGCAATTCCATTATTTTGATAATCCGGGTATCCTGAAACGCCGTATTCCTGCATCCTGTCAAAGGCATTAATTGCGACAACGACTAAAGGCTGAAGCAATTTTTTTGAATTAAGGCTATCCATTATTTTTTTGACGCGTAGCTGTTCCAGGTCTTGGCCATCATTTAGCAATAGTAAATTAAATGAACTCTTATCTTTCGGCACCGGTGTACTCAATATAGTAAGGTCAATATGTTTTTGTAAATGGCGCGAATAAACAGAATCTTTATTTTGTTTGATTTTGTTGCCACACGATTGTAAGAGTAAAATTCCAGCAACCACACCTAATATTTTATAAAAAAATTTTATTTTTTGCATCTGCTAATGTATAAACTTTCTGGCGAACCAATTAAAGGCTTGCTAAATGGGCATGCCTAACGTTAACCCATGAGTGCTTATCGCATTAATTTTAGATGTTGAAAGTTAAATGCCGTGGCAGTCCCATATCTGGTTTCGGAAGATTATCAATTAATAGGTGTAAGTTTTGATGAGGATTTCACCTGTATCTCTCGTTATCTTTTCTTTACTTAACCTGCCGCTGCCGTCAAAAGTATAAGCATGGTGCAAATAGTACCGCTAAAGTTATAGCAAGCACAAGTTTAGGTGATCTCATAAGTGACAATTTAGTTTGACATAGATGTAGGAAAATTTATTTTATGTCGTAATAACGCATTTTGGAAAAAATAATTTTATTGGAATATATTTTTAAACAACTAGCTCGGTAAATGAATAGCGTAGCAAAGTATGGACTCTTTGCCACATTAAAGAAAGCTGCCTTTAAGTGGAATTTTTTTTAGCGTGAAATTAAAAATGCGTAATTCTTATTTAAGATTTAAAAAGCATACCGCGCATTTAAAACTCCGGTGGCTATAAAAACAGCATCATTAATTTTCGTAACCAAGGTATTCTTCTTGCTGTGATAAATAAGGCGTGCAGCCGTAACCGTTAGGCTACCTGCCGGCGTATGAATGGGAAATTTAATTACCAGGGACCGTTGAATTAATTTATTATATGGGATGGTGATGTGTATTGTTTTATGGCCCGTAGGCGTACCTCCCTGCAACATGCAGCCGGCTACAGACAAGAT
>JBBRSV010000074.1:0-24259 GCA_038245055.1 Chitinophagales bacterium
ATAACCAGGATGAATGGCGTCAGCATTGGTAATTTCAATGGCGGCCATAATGTGTGGCATGTTCAAATAACTATCTGCGCTTGAAGGCTTGCCTATACAAACCGCTTCGTCAGCAAATCTTACATGAAGGCTGTCTTTATCAGCAGTAGAATAAACAGCAACCGTTTTAATTCCCATCTCTTTACAAGTCCGGATAATGCGGAGAGCAATTTCTCCCCTGTTGGCAATAAGTATTTTTTTAAACATCTTTATCTGATCGTCAGTTACGAGCTAACAACATTATTTTTTTGAGTTTAATAAAGAACTATAATTTTTGGGCAGGCCGTTTGTAAACGCAATTTTTTTTAAATTAAATTCTTAAGAAGCCATTTTCTTACTTTGAATGTTGAATAAAAAAATATAAAATTTGCCGGCCGCATTCGAAAATTGATTTGGGTTGTGGAATTAAATTAATTCTTTTTAATACCCGATGATCTTTATTTTGGATAAATTTAATTTCCGATTCAATCGAAAATTACATAGGCTCTACCATAAATAATGGTTGATCAAACTCTACTGGTGAAGCATCTTCAACCAACACTTTTACAATTCTTCCGGCAACTTCACTTTCTATTTCATTAAAAAGTTTCATCGCCTCAATAATGCAAACTACCTGGCCAACTTCCACTTCATCACCTACATTTATAAATATTGGCTTGCCAGGGCCTGCCTGCCGGTAAAATGTCCCGATCATCGGGCTCTTTATTGTTATTAAATTATCTGGTTTGGGTTTTGCTGCTTCCCCGTTAGTTTCATCTGCAAGTAGCGGGGTGAGGGCGGAAGGAAGGACTTGTTGCTGAGGCGGCTGTTGAACCGGCGCTGCAAAATGCTGATTTGGTTCTTTCTTCTGTTTTATCGTGATCTTAAAATCATTTTTCTCAATGCTGAGTTCACCAATATTACTTTTATTAACAAGCTTTACCAGCTCCTGAATTTGTTTAATGTCCATATTGACAAATTAATTTTATGTTATGGAAAACGGGCAGCTAAGATAGGGAGGTTTTATTAAAAACGCATTTATAAAAAATAATCAGAAAATGTAAAATTGAAAGAATTTCTTATAAAATGCAGCCATAATTGACAAAAATAAAGGATTTCTGATCCAAAATTGATTGAATCTCTTCCATATCGAAAATCGGCGCAATCGAAGTTTGCCAAAAGTTTTAATTCAATTACTCCTTCACCCGTTCAACATATTCGCCGGTTTTTGTGTTTACACGTATCAGTTCCCCCTCGTTCACAAATAGAGGCACATTAACGGTGGCACCGGTTTCAACAGTTGCTGGTTTTAAAGTACGGGTGGCAGTATCGCCCTTCATTCCCGGCTCGCTGTAAGTTACCAACATTACTATTTTGTCTGGCAGTTCAACGCCCATCGGCTGATCCGTTTCTCCATTAATTAAAACCGAAACTTCCTGGCCGTCCTTTAAAAATTGAGGTGCGTCAACCATTTCCGAGGGCACAGAAATTTGCTCATAAGTAGTGGTATCCATAAATGTATAACCTGTATCATCTTTATATAAAAACTGGAAAGGCTTTTTTTCAACCCTTACCGGGAAAATTGTTTCGCCACTGTTCCAGGTTTGCTCAATAGTTCGGCTGTTATCAACGCCTTTTAGCTTTGCCCAAACTTTTGCCGCGGCCCGCGCAGTTTTATTTTGACCGAATTCTATAACTGTGTAAAGGCTGCCGTCAATTTTTAGAATCAACCCCGTTCTCATATCTGATGTGGATGCCATAATAAGCTTTTTAAGGCGGTGAAGGTATAGAAAATGACTCAATTGTTACAACCTTTAAAAGCAATATAAAGTGAAGTTTTTTTGCCGAGTAGCATAATTCATTTAATATCACTCAATTTTCACATTTCATAATTTTTAATTTCTTATACCTTTATAAAAAATATAATCTTGAAAAAATTATTCCTATTCCCTTTACTGTTATTCTGTTGTGTATTTGCGTTTGCCCAAGCTGATAGCACTGCTCCTATTTACCTGAGATTTCCAACTATTCCACAATTCACGGTTTATAAAGCGCCTGATAGCACTTCTTTTTCAAAAAATGATTTAGAAAAAAAGAAGCCGGTTGTATTTATGATTTTTAGCCCCGATTGCGAACATTGCCAGCACGAAACGGAAGCCTTATTAGCAAACATGGAAAAATTTAAGGGTGCCCAAATTGTAATGATCACTTACCTGCCTTATAATGAAATGATACAGTTTTATAAGAATTATAAGATTGCGAATTATCCGCAAATTATCATGGCACGCGACACCAAATTTTTCTTCCCCGTTTTTTTTAAGATAAGAAATCTGCCTTCCATATTTATATATGATAAAAAAGGAGATTTTAAAAAGAGTTTTGAAGGAAGCGTGAAAATTGATAAAATAGCCGAAGAACTTTAAATTTTATTGCTTTACAAATCTGTCATTAAACAGCATTTCATTTACCGTTATTTTAATAAAATAAATTCCGGGCCTTAGGTTACTAACAGGTATGTGTAGTTGCTTATTGTTTGAGGCTGCCCGAAACCAAATCTAAGAAATGGTCTTTGTAAAATGGCAATCATTATTCATTGTAACAGATACGCCAATGCTACCTACCTTTGCTGCATATCTACGCCAGAGTGAGGATTTTTTGCTATAATTTCCCAGGCCTGAAAAAAGCAACTGCAAAAATTAATAAAAAAGATATCATTACATAAATAGATACAATTGCATTGCCCCTTTTTCTTTCTCTTTCACTCTCTTTAGAGTATCTATTAAGTAAAGTAGTTCGCTTGGTTTTTCTATAATAAAGTATTGCCAAAATAATCATTAATGCAGTAAATATTCCTCCTTGCTTTGCATATGTAAATAAAAAGGGAACAACATTTATTTTGACTAAAAATAGATATAGCACTAAAATATTTACGCTAATCAACCCCCCAAAATAAACAGGTTTAAGAATATGGGGAACATCTTTTAAAGAAGATTTTAAAGAAGCTCGATATAGTTTATAATATAAATAATCAAACATAATTTTATGCCATTACTTGTCGTGGTCTACCCAGATATAAAATTCATCTCCCCAAATGACATCCACAATTCCGATCCCAAATGGAACCCACAATTGCGCAGATATGCAACTTGGCTTTTGTGCGACTGAGTATCTGTGCTCTGAAATTACTTCATTCAATTTAAAGTGTCCAGCTTTATAATTTCAGTTGGTCCATTCTTACCCAACTCAATTACGCCTGTGTTTTTTCTAAAAACTTTAATCAATTACCTTTGAATGGAATTTTTTAAACACATAAAAAAAATAAAATGAAAGTAACCGTTGTAGGCGCCGGCGCAGTAGGCGCTACCTGTGCAGATAATATTGCCAGGAAAGAGCTTTGCGAAGAACTGGTATTGCTCGATATCAAAGAAGGAATATCCGAAGGTAAAGCCATGGATTTTATGCAGAGCGCGGCTTTGCTCGGTAGTGATACAAAAATAACCGGTAGCACAAATGATTACAAAAAAACTGCCGGTAGTAAGGTGGCTATTATTACTTCAGGCATTCCCCGTAAACCAGGTATGACGCGCGAGGAATTGATTGGTATTAACGCCGGAATTGTGAAAGGTGTAACGCAAAATATTTTAGAACATTCTCCTGACGCCATCATAATTGTCATCAGCAACCCAATGGATACCATGACGTATCTCGCGCTAAAAAGCAGCGGGCTGCCTAAGAACAGAATTATTGGTATGGGTGGCATTCTCGACAGCAGCCGGTTTAAATATTATTTATCAACCGCTATGTGTTGTTCGATGCAGGATTTGCAAGCTGTAGTTGTTGGCGGCCATGGTGATACAACAATGATTCCTTTAACAAGATTAGCAACTTACAACGGCACTCCAGTTTCAAATGTATTAGACGAAGCAACGCTAAAAAAAGTAGCGGCAGATACAATGGTTGGTGGCGCAACGCTTACTGGTTTATTAGGTACAAGTGCCTGGTATGCTCCGGGCGCTGCCGGTGCAACTTTAGTTGAATCGATAATTCGTGATGAGAAAAAATTAATACCCTGTTGCGTGATGCTGGATGGTGAATATGGCCAGAAAGATATTTGCATTGGCGTACCTGTTGTTATTGGCAAGAATGGATGGGAGAAAATAGTTGATTTTAAATTGAATGAAGAAGAGCAGGCTGCTTTTAATAAAAGCGCTGATGCTGTGAGAAATATGAATGGGGCGTTACAATTATAATTCTCTATTATAACTAATAAAAGAAAATGGCTTTCGAGAGAGAGCCATTTTCTTTTTCTAACGTCGTTAAAGTAATCAGTAGTGAATTAATCTTAAATAAATATTGATAGTTTCATCAATAACCAAATTAATAAATAAGCTTTTGTAATTTCAGTTAAAAATCAGTTTTTTTTTCTTCAAATTCCTTTTTAATTAATACTATTCAAATGAAAAAATTAATAAAAATACTGGTACTAACGGTGGTGTTATTTCAGTTTGTTCCTTTGCTGAAAGCGCAGCAAGCTCCGCCATTCTACAACGAAATTCAACAATTTAAAAAAGAAGACAGCGCACATTTTCCGCCAAAAAATAATATTCTTTTTGTAGGCAGTTCGTCCTTTCAAAAATGGCACGATGTGCAAAATTATTTTCCGGATAAACCCATTATCAACCGCGGATTTGGTGGTTCGGAGTTAACTGATGTTATTCGTTATGCCAATGATATTATTATACCTTATCATCCAAAGCAAATCGTAATTTATGCAGGCGAAAATGACCTTGCATACGCTGATGCAGTTTCTGCAAAAATGGTATTTAACCGGGTAGTTACGCTGTTTAATATTATAAGGAAATCTCTTCCGAATGTGCCTGTTATTTACGTTTCTATAAAACCAAGCCCTTCCAGGGAAAAGCTGATGCCGAAAATGGAAGAAGCCAATAAATTGATTAAACATTTTTTTCAATCAAAAAAGAAAGCAGTTTTCATTGACGTGTATCATAAAATGCTTGATGCAAATGGAAAGCCCATGCAGGATATTTTTGTAGAGGACAATCTTCATATGAATGCTAAAGGTTATCACATTTGGCAAAAAGCAATGGCGCCTTATTTAGTAAAATAAGTTTTCAGGAAAGTAATTAAATAAATTCCGGTCCTTATATTTAAATGACATCTTTTAGCGTTGTGTTTTATCTAACATTATGAATAGGGAAGAAGTAATAACGAAGATAAAAAATATAGAAACCTGGGACGTTATTGTAATTGGTGGCGGTGCCTCAGGCCTGGGAATTGCGCTGGAAGCAAGCAGCCGCGGCTATTCCACGTTGTTAGTAGAGCAAGCTGATTTTGCAAAATCTACCTCGTCAAAAAGCACGAAGCTGGTGCACGGTGGTGTAAGATATTTAGCCCAGGGCAACGTTGCTTTGGTAAGAGAAGCGACTGTTGAAAGGGGATTACTATCAAGAAATGCTCCGCACCTCGTCACAAATCAAACGTTTATAATTCCCGTTTACAATTGGTGGAGCAGGTTAAAATATACTTTGGGACTTAAAATTTATGATTGGATTGCGGGGCGCCTAAGCCTGGGATCTTCAGTATTTATTTCAAGAAAAGAGGTATTAGAAAAAATACCCGGAATTATTTCAAAAAATTTATTTGGCGGCGTATTGTATCATGATGGCCAGTTTGATGATGCGCGGCTTGCTATAAACCTTGCGCAA
Organism: Chitinophagales bacterium; assembly: GCA_038245055.1. Lineage (GTDB taxonomy): Bacteria > Bacteroidota > Bacteroidia > Chitinophagales > Chitinophagaceae > Ginsengibacter. The sequence goes on from JBBRSV010000074.1 coordinate 5,745, forward strand.
ACAATTTTTGATAGCGGAGGATATGCCATTAATTATACCAAAGTTATTGGTCTTCAAAAAGAGAATGGAAAAATTTGCGGTGCGAAAATTTTAAACATAGAAAACAATGAACAAATTGTTATTAAATCAAAGATTGTAATCAACGCTACCGGCGTATTTGCCGACGATATTTTGAATATGGATGTGCCGGGAAAGAAAAAAAATATTGCCGTAAGCCAGGGAGTGCATTTGGTAATTGATAAAAAATTCTTTCCCGGAAAAGATGCCATGATGATTCCGCAAACGAGCGACGGAAGAGTTTTATTTATAGTTCCCTGGCATGATAAAGTGTTGATGGGAACTACTGATACGCCGGTAAAAGATATTTCTCTCGAGCCGGTTGCTCTTGAATCTGAAATAAACTTTATTTTATCTACGGCAGCGATGTATCTAACGGAGCAGCCTAACCGAAAAGATGTGTTGAGTGTTTTTGCCGGTCTTCGCCCGCTGGCCGCATCAGAAGGAGAAAATACCAAAGAAATTTCACGAAGCCATAAAATACTTCAGTCAGAATCAGGCTTGCTTTCTATTATTGGCGGTAAATGGACTACCTATAGAAAAATGGGAGAAGATATGATTGACCGCGCTGAGAAACTATTGGATTGGAAACATGTTCCATCGGTAACCCATACTTTAGCGATACACGGGCACTCCACGCATTTAAGCCAGGGTGATCCGCTATACTTTTACGGAAGCGATGAAGCCGCGGTTTCTAAATTAATAAAAGAACAAAATAATGAAATGATAAGCCTCGGGTCAAAAGTGTTTAAGGCTCAGGTTATTTGGGCAGTCAGGAATGAAATGGCACTTACCGTTGAAGATGTTTTAAGCCGGAGAACCAGGTCATTGTTATTGGATGCAAAAGAAAGTATCAGGATGGCGCCCATAGTTGCGAAAATAATGGCACAGGAAATGAATAAAAATGAAATTTGGATTGAAGAAGAAGTCAATAGGTATAAAAGCGTTGCTTTAAATTATCTGGTATCGGGGTAATTTATTTCATTTTTTTTTATGTTACATGTGAATGACCCAATAAATCTTTTTACAAAATATCAGGAGAGAATATAAATATTATCTTTTTATTTGTGATAGGAATGATGTTGCTTGATTTCCAAAAAACGATTGCATGTCAAAATATATTTTATCCTTCGACCAGGGAACAACAAGTTCACGCGCTATAATTTTCGATAAAAAAGGTGCGGTGAAGGCGATTGCCCAAAAAGAATTTACACAAATTTTTCCGCAGCCCGGTTGGGTGGAACATGATGGCAACGAAATTTGGTATACGCAATTAGGCGTTGCAACGGAAGTAATATTAAAAGCTGGCCTCACCATTCATGACATTGCAGCAATCGGTATTACCAATCAACGCGAAACAACGCTCGTTTGGGATCGGGCGACGCAAAAGCCAATACACAATGCTATCGTGTGGCAAGACAGGCGTACGTCAGAATATTGCAATGAATTAAAACAGCAAGGGCATGCAACCAATATCCAGGAACGCACCGGCCTTGTTATCGATGCATATTTTTCAGGTACTAAATTAAAATGGATTTTAGATAATGTAGAAGGCGCCCGGGCCAGGGCCGAAAAAGGCGACTTATGTTTTGGAACGATCGATTCGTGGCTTTTATTTAAGCTTACTAACGGTAAGGCACACGCGACAGACGTAACGAACGCATCACGTACGATGCTTTTTAATATTCATTCACTGGAATGGGATAAAGAATTATTGGAGTTATTTGACATTCCCGCGGCAATGTTACCGGAAGTAAAATCCAGCAGCGAAATTTACGGTTATACCGAGGAAATATTAACTTCAGTGCGTGTGCCGGTTTGTGGCATCGCCGGTGATCAGCAAGCGGCTCTTTTTGGGCAAATGTGTATAAAGCCCGGCATGGTGAAAAATACTTATGGTACTGGCTGTTTTATGTTGATGAATACCGGGAACAAGCCTGTGCTAAGTAAAAGCAATCTTTTAACTACCATCGCGTGGAAAATTGGAAAAGAAACAACTTACGCTTTAGAAGGAGGCGTATTCATTGGTGGCGCAGTAGTACAATGGCTAAGAGATGGAATTGGATTTATCAAAAACTCTTCCGAGGTTGAAAAATTGGCAGAATCAGTGCCTGATAATGGCGGTGTTTATTTCGTTCCTGCGTTTGCGGGACTTGGTGCACCTTATTGGGAGCAGTTTGCCAGAGGCACGATGCTGGGGATTACAAGAGGCACAACAGCAGCACATATAGCCCGCGCGTCAGTTGAAAGTATTGCTTTTCAAACTATGGATGTTTTGCATGCAATGAATGCAGATGCTTCATTGCCGATAAAAGAATTAAGGGTGGATGGTGGCGCTACAGCCAACGATTTACTCATGCAATATCAAAGCGACCTGTTGGATTGTAAAGTTATCCGGCCTCGCATAACAGAAACGACTGCTTTAGGAGCAGCATACCTGGCGGGCCTTGCGATAGGCTTTTGGAGCGATACTAATGAAATTGAGAAATATTGGGAAGCAGAAAAAATTTTTCTGCCACAAATAAAAGATAGCGAACGTAAGAAAGAAATTCACCAATGGGAAAAAGCGATCAGGGCGGCAATTGCATGGTCAGCGGATTAAAGCGTGGCACAATGAAAGCTAAAAAAATTTAAAAATAAAAGTTTATATGTCTATTTTCCTGAGTGAATTTTTGGGAACGGCAGTTTTGCTTTCTCTTGGCAATGGTGTAGTTGCCAATGTTGTTTTAAATAAAACGAAAGGGCATAACGGTGGTTGGATTGTTATTGCCTTTGGCTGGGCGATTGCTGTTTTTGTGGGTGTGTTTATCTCAGCTAAATCAAGCGGAGCGCATTTAAATCCGGCCGTTACAATTGCATTGGCTTATTTACATAAAATTAGCTGGAGTGTAGTGCCACAGTATGTTGCAGGCCAGCTTTCGGGCGCAATGGCGGGCAGCGTTATCGTGTGGCTTTCTTATTTGCAACACTTTAAAGCAACCGATAACCCCGAAACTATCCTCGCTGTTTTTGCAACTAGCCCGGCGATAAACAATTCATCACATAATTTCTTAACTGAATTTCTGGCAACATTTATTTTTGTTCTCTCTATCCTTTTCATTGTTGCGCCATCAAGCAGCCTCGGATCATTAGACGCGTTGCCTGTTGCATTGCTGGTTTTAGGGATTGGATTAAGTTTTGGTGGCCCAACGGGATATGCAATCAATCCTGTTCGTGATCTTGGCCCAAGAATTATGCACCAGTTATTGCCCTTAACGCATAAGGGTTCGAGTGAATGGAAGTATGCATGGGTGCCGGTTCTGGGGCCTTTATGTGGAGGATTACTCGCTGCGGTTATTTTTGGATTGTTGAATTAGTTTAATAAAAAATTAAATTTTTACGCTTCAAAATCATCGGCATATTCGTTTGTATCTTTGCGATGTAAATTTTTTAATTTGAATAAGCAACAGGTAATTTTTGAAGATCTCGGTATTATTAATTATAAAGCCGCATGGGATTACCAGGAAGAATTGGTAAAGAAAAATACGGATATAAAAGCCGAAAATAGAAAGCTTGCTGAACCAGTTGAGATTCACCATTCACGATTCACCAGTCACCATTCAACTTCAAACTATTTACTTTTTTGCGAACATCCGCCGGTTTATACTTTAGGTAAAAGCGGCCATATGGAAAATGTTCTTCTAAACGAACGAGAAATGGAAGAAAAAGAAATTGAATTTTTTAAAACGAACAGGGGAGGAGATATTACGTTTCATGGCTTACAGCAGGTTGTTGGTTATCCAATAATTGACCTTGAAAATTTTTATACTGATATTGGAAAATATCTTCGGAGCCTCGAAGAGGTAATTATTTTAACCATTGAGGAATATGGAATTAAGGGCGAACGTAGTAAAGGGGAAACGGGAGTTTGGATTGAACCCGGAATCACGGGTAAAGAAAGAAAGATATGTGCAATGGGCATTCGTTGCAGCCGATGGATTACCATGCATGGCTTTGCCTTAAATGTGAATACAGATCTTGGTTATTTCAACAACATTATTCCCTGTGGTATTGTAAATAAACAAGTAACTTCTGTTGAAAAAGAGTTAGGTTATAAAGTTGATTTCAAAGAAATAAAAGAAAAGATCAAAAGAAATTTTGCTAAAGTTTTTGGCGTTGAATTTATTTTATCTCGTGCCCTTCCACATCAAGTACAGGCCTCGGTTTCCCATCTTTAGGGATATAAATCTTATGTTTCTCAACAAGAACTCCATTGCCATAAACTTCAAAATTAAAAAGGCCGGCGTGTAAAAAATTAACCTTATCAAGTGTGAGATATGCTTCTGTAATTTTCTTCAGCTCAAATATTTGTGTTCCATCTTCTTCAAAAAATTTGATAGAATATCTTTTCTTTTCTACATCAGGCAAATTAATAATAACGTTGTTGTCTCTTCCGGTAAAAACCAGCTTTGAAGGAATAAACCATGTTTGTACAGGTTCCGATGTAGTTTCAGTTATTCCTGATAAATTTTTGGACGTATCAATGCCGGGCTTGTGCGATTGCGTGAACATGTAAGTGCCTCCTTCAAAGGAAATAAACAGCCGGTAATACTGAGATGGTATAAACTCCTTGGAATCTACAAATCCATTCGTTTTTGCCCTTACATTTAAAACACTTCCAATGGTTGAGAAGTTCTTTAAACTGTCAAAAGATCTTTGGATATTAATGGTGGTAAGTGAGGTAAAAGGATTGTTCCAGGAGACCAGTACCTTATTACTTATTTGAGTGACAGAAATATTTGGAAGCGTATCCTGCCCAAAAGATATTTTTTGAATAAAACAAAAGAAAAATAAAGCAATAATTATTTTATACATAGGAGCCGGACGAAGCTATTTGATTTAATGAAGCACAAATATAATCGCTTGTTAAATGAATTTAAAAATTGAGTGAACCAGTTGGCAACGAATTATTTCCCTGTAAACCTCCTGTGTGAATACAAAGAATATTTGAGCCTGTTCGAAAATAATTCTTTTGCGCAAGATCATAAACGCCAAACATCATCTTGGCAGTATAAACAAAGTCCAATGGAATTTTATTATGAGCGTAAAAATTATTCATAAAGTCAAGTAGTTCTTTATTTTTTTTTGCATATCCGCCAAAATGGTAATCACCATTAAAAATATATTCCTTTAATGAATCAACCTGCAATTCATCAAGTCTTTCTTTTACATCTGATAAATTTTTTAGAATGCCAAACCCTATGCTCAAACTTTCGCCGGAAACTGCATTGATAATACCTCCAAAAGTGGTGGCTGTGCCTACAGCGCAACAAACATGGGAGAAATTTTCACCGTTAAAATATTTGCAAATTATCCCGGCGCCTTTCATCCCCATATTTGAAAATCCTCCTTCGGGTATTAATGTATGTAAGCCAATTTTTCTTAAAAAAGAATTAAGGAAGGCGTCATTTCTTATTTGCTTGTAAGAAGACCTGCTGATAAATTCAAGATGCATTCCGTTGCTGATGCAAAAATCTAACGTTTGTGAAAGTGTTTTTGGCCTTTCACCGCGCACAATGCCGAGGCTTTTTAATTCGGCTATTTTACATGCAAACGCAGTTGCAGCAAGGTGATTCGAATAAGGTCCGCCAAACGTAACAACTTGTTTATGATCAGAATTAATTGCTTCTTTTAAAAAATAATACAATTTAAAAAACTTGTTTCCGGAAATAATGGGATGAACCTGGTCAAGTCGTAGCATTTTTACCGAAATATTTTTTTCATCGAACATTGAGTTGTTGAGAGGATCAATATTTATTTTGAAATTTCCGGGGTCAGGTAACGTTTCCATTTTTTCCATAATTAGCATAATAATTGTTTCTTACTTTCGCAACAAATTTAACAAGGTTTAAGTGGGATAACTTATCCCAATCTTACCGATCTTTTAAACTCTAAATTCTTACGTTTAATGAAACCTACACTTTTAATTTTAGCAGCAGGAATGGGAAGCCGGTATGGCGGTATAAAACAAATAGATTCATTCGGGCCTTCGGGAGAAACAATAATGGATTACTCCATTTACGACGCTATAAGAAGCGGTTTTGGTAAAATCGTTTTCATCATCCGTAAAGATTTTGCTGATACTTTTAAAGAGATTTTTGAAGCAAAACTTGCAGGCAAAATTGAAACAGAATATGTGATGCAGGAAATGGATTCATTTATTGGTGATTATAAAATGGATGGGTCGCGTACAAAACCCTGGGGAACTGCGCATGCTGTATTATGCGCCAAAGATGCCATCAACGGGCCTTTTGCAGTTATTAATGCTGATGATTTTTACGGAAAAGATGCTTTTGAAAAAGCTGCCAAATTTTTAAATGAAGACGTTTCTGCTGATATATGGAGCATTATCGGTTACCAGCTTTCCAAAACACTTTCTAAAAACGGCACCGTAAGCAGGGGTGTATGCGAAGTAAATGGTGATGGTAATTTAGTTGGAATTGTTGAGCGTATAAAAATATATCCTGAAGATGGCAAAATCGTTTATGAAGAGAACGATAAGAAAACAGAATTACCGTTAAGCACGCCCGTTAGTATGAATTTTTGGGGATTTTATCCCAATGCTTTTGAATATATCCAGAAATTATTTCAAAATTTTCTTTCAGAAAATGGTAGTAATCCAAAGGCTGAATTTTTCATTCCTATAATTGGAGATGCATTTATAAAAGACGAGAAAGGCGAAATAAAAGTGATTCAAACTTCTGCCCAGTGGTTTGGTGTTACTTATAAAGAAGATGCACCAGCAGTAAAAGAAAGTATCGAGGCCCTGGTGTCAGAAGGCGTTTATCCTAAGAAATTATGGAATTGAAAAAATAGTTATTGCACTATCGGGAGATTTTGCAATGGATTAAACCCTTTAATTGCCTTTAACCATATAAATAAAATCTTCCATTTTTTGAACCTGAACCACGCGGTCAAGTCCTTTCAAAGAATTTATAGAAGGCAATTTTATAGATTGATCACCTTTCATTTCTTTTAAGGCATCATAAATGTTTTTAGATTTTATAGCAAACACAACGCCGTCGGCATTTGTTTCTTTGCTGCTTATTATACCTATAACTTCTCCATTTTTATTAATTACAGGGCCGCCGCTATTACCCGGATTTACAGAAATACTTATTTGATATGAAGTGGTGTCGCCGAAATAACCAGACTTGGCGCTGAGATAGCCTTCGCCATAAACAACTTCTTCACGCGGATAACCTAACGTAAAAATATGTTCCCCAAGTTCAGCCGAATACTTAGGAAAAGTGTAAGGTAAAGCTGCAACCTTTTTAAAAGACGTATCGGATATTTTCAGGAAAGCAAGATCAGTAATTTTATTTATGTAAACTGCTTTGGCCAAAAACTGCTCACCCTTTTTATTTTCTACAATTATATTACGTGCATCGGTAATTACATGTGCGTTTGTAATTATGTAGCCGCTTCCATCAACTAAAAATCCCGTTGCCCTGAAGTTCGCTTCAAACTTAGTTTTAGCCGGCACTTTTATCACCGCAGATGCATCATTGAGTTTAGTCTCAATCTGGTTAAGCTTATGCTCAAATTGTCTCAACTGGTGATCCACAAGAGGCGTAATCACTGCAACTTTTTTATTTTCAGAATACATGGAAACAATAGTTGCTGTAGAAATTGAAACGATACCCGCAATAGAAGCGGCTACAGCAATCGTTCTCCTATAGCGATTCCATAAATACAAAATTTTCGTTTTGGCTTTTGCCTGCTTTTGAGATATAACTCCTTCGTTTGCGAGTTTATTTTCTACCTCGTTCAGGTTATGTTTGTATGCCTTTATTTCGCTTAATTTATTAAGTTCTGCAAGAAAAAAATTATGCTCGGCTGCAAGCAAGTCTATATCAGGATTGTTTTTCCTCAATTCTTCAAAGAAAGTAATCTCCTGTGGTGACATTTCGCCATTTCTATATCTTTCTATTGCATCTAAAAGTAAAGTATCGTCCATTTTATTCTCCATTTTTATATTGAGCAAAAAATATTTTCTTTAATCGTAACAGGCACTTATATTTCTGAGTTTTTGCATTATCGGCATTGGTATAGCCAAATGTATCAGCAATCTCAGGCATTGATTTTTTTTGAATATAATAAGCTTCCAAAATACTTTTGCATGGATCGCCTATTTTATTAAGCGCGTTTTCCATTAAGCTTAAATCAACATTCAATTTCTCATGCACCTCCAGTTCGTCCTCAACCGGTACAGTTTCTTTTATTATTTCAGAAGCAGGATAATAACGGCTTTGCTGTTGTAACCGTTTTAGCCAAAGTCGCCTGCAAACTGAGTAAATAAATGTTTTGATCTGGCAGCTCAATTCAAACGATTCCTGTTTTGCCTTTTCAAAAAGAACGATCATTGCTTCCTGGAAAATATCTCTTGCATCCTCCGGGTAACCGCTATTTTTTACTATAAACGCCTGGATCGTCGAATAATTTTCCCGGTAAATAGTTTCTATAGCACTTGTATCATTGGCTGCCAGGCCTGCTAAAAGCACTTTCTCCTCTTCATATATATTCACAAAGCTGTAATTAATACTTATAATATGGAAAAGTAACCCAAATAAAAACCCGAAAAAATTTTTTCCCTCAGGGTTACCTTTTAGAATTTAAGGTATAAACATAAAATAATTCTAAAAATCTAAATTAATTAAAATGAAAAAAATTCTTATGGCTCTTTCTGTTTGTGCATTTTTTGCAGCTTGTAACAGCGGTTCTTCAACTACTGAAACAACGAAAGACTCAACTTCAACAATGTCAACTATGGATACTTCAAAAATGGCACCTGCAATGGCAGATACAACTATGATGAAGGATTCAACACACGTGATGACTGATACAATGAAGAAATAATTCCGATACTCTATAAGCCATAATTTTTTTTTGGCAAGCAATCTAAGAGCCGCTTCTTTTTAGAAGTGGTTTTTTTATGCCCTGCGAGTTTACTTGTTTTTTTAATAAATATCTTTACTTATAACATCTGTTTTATATTATTTTTTTATCCTGAAATATTTTGGTTGGTAAATTCATTGCACATGCTTACTTTTGAAAAATAAAAAATGAACATCACAAAAGCACATACCTTTTTTTATTTTAGCTACTATTTTAGAAATAGTACGGGATGCTTTTGTTAAAACTTAAATTAAAAGATAACATAAAAAATCCCGGCCCGAAGCCGGGATTTTTTATTAAAAGATGAATAAGAGAGTTTCTATACAGGGGTTTGAAGGCAGTTTTCACCAGGCTGCTGCAAGGCAATTTTTTGGTAATGACGTGGAAATCTTGTGTTGCTCTACTTTCCGGGAGGTAATTCAAATTGCTTCAAACAAAAGTAAAAGTGATGGGGGAATAATGGCCATTGAAAATTCATTGGTAGGAAGCATTCTGCCTAACTATAATTTGTTGCAAAAAAGCCAGTTGAAAATTGTTGGTGAGATTTACCTCCACATCAATCAGAATCTTTTGACGAATCCTGGCGTAAAACTGGAAGACATTCGCGAAGTACACTCACATCCGATGGCTATTCTTCAGTGCATGGAATATCTCAATCAGCATAATTGGAAATTAATCGAAACAGAAGATACCGCTTTAAGTGCTAAACATGTTCACCAGCATAGAAGTAAGCACATCGCTGCAATTGCAAGCAAGCTGGCTGCGGAACTATATAACCTTGAAATTATTGCTCCGGGAATTCACACGCTTAAAAATAATTATACAAGATTTTTAGTTTTGGAAAGGCCTGAAACCGCGGTTGAAGTTGCATCTGCTGATAAAGCGTCTGTAAATTTCCAAACGGATCATTCCAGAGGAAGCCTGGCACGAGTGCTTACAAAAATAGCTGAAGGCAATATTAACCTGAGTAAGTTACAATCATTGCCGATACCGGGTAGCGATTGGAAATATTCTTTTCATGGGGATCTTGAGTTCTCGGATTTAGAACAGTTTAATAATGTAATAAAAAATATTGAGCCATTAACCGAAGCACTACGGATTTATGGCGTTTATAAAAAAGGTAAATAATGCAGGTAGCAAAAAGACTTGAAGGTGTAGGTGAATATTACTTTTCTCAAAAGCTGAGGGAAATAGACGAAATGAACAAGGCCGGTAAGGATGTAATTAATTTAGGTATTGGCAGCCCCGATTTACCTCCACACCCCGATGTAATAGCAAAGCTAAATGAAGAAGCTTCAAAGCCCGGCACGCATGCTTATCAGAATTATAAGGGAAGTCCGTTATTGAGAAAAGCGATTGCTGAATGGTACAAAAAATGGTATGATGTTAACCTGGATCCTGGCACCGAAATATTACCGTTGATTGGCAGCAAAGAGGGCATCATGCATATTTGTATGACCTATTTAAATGAAGGAGACACCGTTTTAATACCTAATCCAGGTTACCCAACATACAGGAGCGCCGCTTCAATTGCAGGCGCTAACGTTGTGGCATATACGCTAACGGAAGAAAATCAATGGTTTCCTGATTTCGATGAGCTGGAAAAGACCGATCTAAAGAATGTGAAACTGATGTTTGTGAATTATCCGAATATGCCTACGGGCCAGTTACCAACTAAAGACTTATTCGGAAAATTAATTGCCTTCGCAAAAAAAAACGACGTGCTTCTTTGCCATGATAACCCATATAGTTTTATTCTGAATAAAAATCCTATGAGTTTGCTGAGCATTGACGGAGCCATGGATGTTGCTATCGAGTTAAATTCATTTAGTAAAAGCCATAATATGGCCGGGTGGAGAGTAGGAATGTTATCAGGGAAAAAAGACAGGATCGATGAAATTATCCGTTTTAAAAGCAATATGGATAGTGGAATGTTCTTGCCAATACAACTAGCCGCAGTAAAGGCTTTGGAACTTGGCCAGGATTGGTTTGATGGACTGAATATTACCTACAATAAAAGGAGAGAGAAAGTTTTTGAATTGTTGCATGTTCTTCAATGTGATTTTAATAAATCGCAGGCCGGAATGTTCGTTTGGGCTGCAGTGCCTTCTTCCTTTAAAGATGGTTATGAGTTAAGTAATAAAGTTTTGCATGAGTCAAATGTTTTTATAACGCCCGGCGGAATATTTGGGAGTGCCGGAAATAAATATATCAGGGTGAGCCTGTGTACAACAGAAAAAAAAATAGAAGAAGCTATCCGAAGGATTAAAGAATTGAATCAAAATGTTTAATAATATAACGATAGTTGGTGTCGGATTAATTAGCGGTTCATTTGCAATAGCAATGAAAGAAAAGGGTTTTGTAAAAAAAATAATAGGTGTAAGTCGCACCAAACACAGTATTGATAAAGCAATAGCGCTTGGGATAATTGATGAAGGATTGCCTTTAGCCGAAGCGGTGAAGCAGAGCGATTTTATTTATGTGGCGATACCTGTTGATGTAACCATCCCTGTAATGAAGGAAATAATGGATATGGTTACTGATAAACAAATTGTTGCTGATGCAGGATCGACCAAAAATGTACTTTGTAAAGCGTTAGCCAACCACCCGATGCGTCCCCGTTTTGTAGCAACACATCCAATGTGGGGCACAGAATATAGTGGCCCGGAATCGGCCGTTACCGGGGCTTTTGCCGGCAGGTCATGCGTTATTTGTGAGAAGGAAAAAAGCGATAAAGTAGCCGTAAATATTATAGAAAATATTTATAAAAGCCTTGGCATGCACATCACTTACATGGATCCTGAAAACCATGACGTTCATGCAGCTTATGTAAGCCATATTGCTCACATCACCTCATTTGCGCTGGCAAATACAGTATTGGAAAAAGAGAAAGAAGAGGATGCTATTTTTGAATTAGCTGGAGGAGGTTTTGAAAGCACGGTGCGTTTGGCAAAAAGTAATCCCTCGATGTGGGCTCCCATCTTTATGCAAAACAAGGAAAACGTGTTGGATGTTTTAAACGAACACATATCCCAGTTAAGAAAATTTAAGGCAAGCCTTGAAAAAGAAAATATGGAATATTTGGTGGAACTGATGGAGAATGCGAATAAAATTAAAAGAATTTTAAAATAAATTAGAAAAAAGGGTATTATTTGATTCAGTACCAAATTTGTAGATAAGAGGGTTACAAAAAAGTTGAAGTGGAATAAACCTATAGAATAAAAAACTTACGATGGTCTTTCGGGAGGCGCACATTGCCGATATTATGCAAATTCAGCAGGTTAGAAATTCTGTTAATGAAAACATGTTATCCAATGCCCGTTTAGTCACAAATGAAGACGTTAAAATTTTTATAACCGAAAGAGGCAAAGGCTGGTTTGCGAAGCTGGCGAAGAAATTATCGGTTTTTCTATTGTTGATTTAAAAGAGAAAAATCTTTGGGCATTATTTGTAAAGCCTGAGAATGAAAGATGTGGAATCGGGAAAGAGTTGCATAACAAAATGCTCGACTGGTATTTTTCGTTTACCAGGGAAAATGTTTGGCTGGGAACCGCACCAAATACAAGAGCGGCGAAATTTTATGAAATGCAAGGTTGGAAAAATATCGGAATGCATAGAAACAAAGAAATAAAATTTGAAATGGAGTTTGCCATGTGGCACAGGAAATTACATACAGAACATTCGTATTATTAAAATAAATTTACAATGCAAACACAAACAAAACCAATGAAGGAAATAATGCAGGAAAAGTGGAAGAAGCGGCCCCTGATTATTAGCGGTCCCTGCAGTGCCGAAACGGAAGACCAGGTGTTGGAAACAGCTACCCGCCTCGCTAACACAGGGAAAGTCGATATTCTGAGAGCCGGAATATGGAAGCCACGAACGAAGCCGGGAATGTTTGAAGGCATTGGAATGAAAGGCTTGCCCTGGATGGCGCAGGCGAAAAAGATAACAGGCTTACCGATAACAGTTGAAGTTGCTACCGCAAAGCATGTTGAAGATGCGTTACATTTTGACGTGGATATGCTTTGGATTGGCGCTAGAACGACTGTCAATCCATTTAGTGTCCAGGAAATTTGCGATGCGCTTCGGGGAGTAGATATTCCTGTGCTTATAAAAAATCCAATTAATCCAGACCTTGAATTATGGTGTGGTGGAATTGAGCGCTTGCAAAAAGTGGGTGTAAAGCAGGTTGGTATGATCCATCGCGGATTTTCTAACTATGGCAATACTGAATTCCGCAATGCGCCCATGTGGCATTTGCCAATTGAGATGAAACGAAGGTTTCCGGAAATGATGTTGATTTGTGACCCATCTCATATTTGCGGAAACAGGACTTTACTTCAATCAGTTTCACAAAAAAGTATTGACCTTGATTTTGATGGCCTGATGATCGAAAGCCATATTGATCCTGATAATGCATGGAGTGACGCCAAGCAACAAATTACTCCGGAACGCCTGGCTAAAATGTTGGATGAATTGATATGGCGTTCGGAAAATACTGACGAAAAAGAATTTCTAACGGCGCTGGCTACACTAAGGGAACAAATAAATCATATTGATGATGAACTGTTGGTGTTAATTGGGCAGCGGATGAAAATTGCTGATAAAATAGGAGCCTATAAAAAGGATAATAACATCACGATTTTGCAAACTAACAGGTGGAACGATATACTTGAAAAAGCCTACAAGAAAGGTGAAAAATTAGGTCTTGGTAAAGAATTTATTACCAAATATTTTGACGCGATTCACCTTGAAAGTATTAATCACCAGAATAAAATCATGAATGACTAACCAGGAAGTCTTGCCTCATCAATTTAAATTTTCGGGAAAAAAAATTGAGTGTTTTTTTGACGCAGATTTCTCCTTGCTTGAAGAAAAAATTCAAAAAGACAGCACTGTATTTATAACGGATGAAAATATTTTTTCTGCCCATGGTGAAAAATTTTCCGGATGGCAAACCATTGTTATAAAAGCCGGCGAGGAATTTAAAAATCAAAAGACAGTCGATAATATTATTGATCAACTCATTCGTCTTAATGCCGACAGGCAAACATTTATTGTAGGAATTGGCGGAGGAGTAATAACGGATATTGCCGGTTTTGTTGCTTCCATTTACATGCGCGGCGTCAAATTTGCGTTTGTTCCGACAAGTATTTTAGCCATGGTTGATGCTTGCATTGGAGGAAAAAATGGCGTAGATGTAGGCGTTTATAAAAATTTAGTTGGGGTAATAAATCACCCGGAATTTTTGCTGTACGATTATTCTTTTTTGGAAACATTGCCAGACCAGGAATGGGTTAACGGTTTTGCAGAAATTATAAAGCATGCCTGCATTAAGGACCGTTTAATGTTCGATTTCCTTGAAAAGAATCCGCTGATGAAGTTCCAATCTTCTCTTTCAGAAATTGGCGCTTTAATAAGAAAAAATGTCGACATCAAATATGCAGTAGTTGCCAGCGATGAGAACGAAACCGGAGAAAGGAAGCTACTTAATTTTGGACATACTATTGGTCACGCGATAGAAAATACGAGCCACTTGCCACACGGTTTTGCAGTAAGTATTGGTATTGTAGCAGCATGCGCAATTTCAGAGCAGATCAACAATTTTAGTAAAGAGGAAACCAAAAGAGTAACCGAATTACTCGCTAAATACGAGCTACCGGTTTCTTTCAATCCCGACAAAGAAAAAACCTGGGAAATATTACAGCATGATAAAAAGAAATCAGGTAGTAATATGAGTTTTGTTGTTCTTGATGAGATTGGCAAAGCTTCCATTAAATCAATACCCCTGGATCAATTACATAATATTTTCAACACGCTCTATTGATAGTTTCTATAACACCATCTTCTGTTTCTGGCCCACTCCAGGCACCTCCCTCTAAAAGTTGTATGCAACGGGCCTGTGCGGCTGCTCTTATAAATGAAAGAACAACGATTATTGATAACGCCGGTTCCAGCAATGATGAACAAGCTGCAAAAAATATCGTTGAAAAATTAGGAGCTACCGTAGAAACTATTCGGAAGCAAGTTGTAATTACCTCATCAAAATATATTTTTTCTTCACCATCGCCGGAGAAAAATGTAATCGTGTCTTGCGGCGAAAGTGGCCTTTCATTAAGGATGTTCGCGCCTATTGCCGCACTCTTTAATTACGATATTACTTTTACTGGCGAAGGAAGTATTCTTACAAGACCTGTTGATTTTTTTGACGATATTTTGCCCCAGCTTGGAGTAGAAATACAAAGCAATAACGGAAAAATTCCTATTACAATAAAAGGGCCTTTGAAGCCCGCGAATGTTACCGTTGATGGCTCACTAAGTTCCCAGTTTTTAACCGGCCTGCTGATGGCTTATGCAAAAGCGTGTACGGCTCCCGTTAGTATTAAAGTAAAAAACCTTGCTAGCAAGCCATATATCGACCTTACGTTGGATATTTTAAATCATTTTGGTTTTCACGTAGAAAATAAGAATTATGAAACATTTGATATTTATCCGCGTGTTACAAAAGAAAACCATTCTATAAAATATACTGTAGAAGGTGATTGGAGCAACATTGCATTTTTATTGGTGGCTGGTGCAATCGCGGGAGAAGTAACTGTGAACGGCGCAAATTTTAATTCGTCGCAAGGCGATAAAAAAATTATAGACGCTCTTGAATCGTGCGGTGCTACTATTCGGATGGATCAGAAAGAGATTTCTGTAAGAAAAAATAAATTGGAGGCATTTAATTTTGATGCAACGCACGCGCCTGATCTTTTTCCTCCCCTGGTTGCCCTGGCGTCATATTGTAAGGGCACAACTTCCATTAAAGGTGTGCGCAGGTTACTGCACAAAGAAAGTGACCGGGCAAAGACCTTAAAAATGGAATTTTCGAAAATGAATGTTGATATTGAGCTGAATGACGACCTGATGATTATAAAAGGAGGAAACCAAATAAAGGGCGCTAAAGTTACCTCGCATAACGATCACCGTATTGCCATGGCCTGTGCTGTGGCGGCTTTGGGAGCCAAAGGAAATACAATTATTCACGCCGCAGAAGCGGTAAAAAAGTCATATCCTACCTTTTTTGAAGATTTGAAAATGCTAAAAGCTTCCCTGCAAATTTCATAAACGATACCTTTGCGTTTTTTTAATGCAAAATTATTCCTTTTCATAGCAAAAGTTTATTGGTAACGCTGGTAATTAAAGTTGCCCAAAGAACCAATTGTACAAGTGAGTGACACAACGAAGATGCTATGGAAGGCAAAAGCTGGTCACCAAAATGAAATAATGGAAAAATTCTTTTTATATAGAAAAAGACCAGGAAATTTTAAATAACTGATTTCAAATAATATCTAAATGTCTTACACAGTAGCGATAACAGGCCGGCCGAATGTTGGCAAAAGCACTTTTTTCAACAGGTTGCTGGAGCAACGTAAAGCCATTGTGGACGACATAAGTGGCGTAACACGCGATCGTCAATATGGTATTGCCGAATGGATTGGAAAAACATTTAACGTGATTGACACGGGCGGATTTGTTGCACACAGCGATGACGTTTTTGAGCGTGAAATCAGGAAGCAGGTGCATATTGCAATGGAAGAAGCCAATGCCATTGTGTTTATGGTTGATGTAACTACCGGCATTACGAACCTTGACCAGGAGATGGCCGAAATGCTTCGCCGTTCTCCCAAGCCAGTTTACCTTGTTGTGAATAAAGTTGATAATCATGCACGTCTTCTTGAAGCTTCCGAATTTTATAGCCTTGGATTTAAAAACATTTTCTTTGTATCGTCTATAAGTGGCACGGGCAGCGGCGAACTCCTTGATGAAATATGTGCTTCCATTCCTGCAGATAAAGAAGAAGAAAAGGAAGGTATTCCAAAATTTGCGATAATAGGTCAACCAAATGTAGGCAAGTCATCTCTTTTGAATGCGCTTATAGGAAAAGAGCGAACGATCGTTAGCGATATTGCAGGAACCACAAGAGATTCCATTCATACCACTTACAATTTATTTAATAAAGAATTTATTTTAATAGATACAGCGGGCATTCGGAGAAAGGCCAAGGTAAATGAAGATCTTGAATTTTATTCCGTAATACGTGCGGTTAAAGCAGTAGACGAAGCAGATGTTTGCCTGATTGTGCTTGATGCGGAAAAAGGAATTACTGCGCAGGATTTAAATATTTTTTCTTTGGCAGAAAAGAAAGGTAAAGGAATTGTAATACTCGTAAATAAATGGGATGCTATAAATAAGGAAACAAATACTGCCCGTGATTATGAAAAATTATTGAAACAAAAATTGGCCCCTTTTAGAGACGTTCCTATTCTTTTTATTTCGGCAACTGAAAAACTTCGCATACTTCAATCGATGGAAACGGCCATAAAAGTTTATGAAAACCGTCAACAAAAAATAACCACCTCAAAGCTAAATGATGTTATGTTAAAAGCCGTTGAAAGCTACCATGCGCCGGTTGTGCGAGGTAATGCGGTTAAAATAAAATACGTAACGCAACTGCCAACACTTGTTCCTTCGTTTGCATTTTTTTGTAACTATCCTGATGATATAAAAGCACCTTATAAAAATTATCTTGAAAACCAAATGAGGGAACATTTTGAATTGACCGGTGTTCCTATACGCATATTTTTCAGGAAAAAATAATGGCAGATTTATTTATTAGTAAAAAAAAAATTACCTTAAGCGCTTTAACTATTAATATTTATCAATTTTTAAAACCTAAAAAACATTATGAAAAAGTTAATTGCGATTGTTTCTATTGCTGCGTTTATGACAGCATGTAACGGTAATGAATCTTCAACTTCTGAAACGACGACGAAGGATTCAACAAGCATGATGAGTGATCCGTCAATGAGTAAAGACTCTTCCACGAGTATGTCTACAATGAATGCCCCGATGGATTTGAAAGAAGGAATGATGATTATGAAAGGAGGAAAGATGATGGTAATGAAAGACGGTAGTACAAAGGAAATGGATCAGACCATGACTTGTAGCGACGGATGTAAAGTAAATCCTTCAGGTGAAGTGGTTATGAAGGATGGTAAAAAAATGATGATGAAAGAAGGCGAGGTAATTGACAAAGATGGCAATATGATGAATGATAATGGAAAAATGATGATGGACGATGGCAAGATGATGAAAGATTCAATGAAATAAGATTCGATTGTCGTTAAAATATTAGCTCCTGGCAAAACCAGGGGCTTTTTTTTATGGTTTGATAAGTGGATTTCTGTTAGATGTAGATATCAATGCAAGCCAGTTTTTTATTGAACAAAATTGTCCAATATGCCAAATCTTCAATTGCCCGCAAAGTTGTGTAAATAAAAAAACTTCCCGGTTTAAAGGGAAGTTGCTTTATATCTTAAGTTATATTTTATAAGAGGCTGTAAAATAAACTGTGTCAAAGTTCAAAAATGATTTAGGAACTTTAAAACACAGTTTTTTTATGGAAAAGAAAAAAGAAGTCTTCGATTACGAAGCATTAAAGAAAAAGACCCTGGAGCAATTTCGCTCGGGTA
>JBBRSV010000075.1:0-24136 GCA_038245055.1 Chitinophagales bacterium
CTTCCTCATCCAGCAAATCATCCTCACTTATTAAGCCCATATATTTTTCATCTGAAACTACCGCCAAGTGTGTTGCTTTATAATCATGCATCAGTTGAAGCGCCCTGGACACGGGATCTGACAATTGTAATTGCGGTAAAGTATTATTAATGAGTTCTTGTGCTAACATGATGGCGGTACAATTAAAATGTTAGAAATGAAAAGATTTAAACAATAAAGACAAAAAAAACTAATGAACTGTTGCAGCAGGTATTTTTAATTTCGATATAAATCCATTTAGAATTCTATTGAATTCGTCAGGAACTTCCATCATTGGGGCATGTCCGCATTTGTCTATAAAATGGAGTTCACTGTTGGGGATGAGTTTGTGAAATTCTTTGGCAACAAAAGGAGGAGTGATGGTATCGTTGTTTCCCCAAATTAAACAAGTTGGCTGTTTTATTTGGCTCACCTCTTCACCCAGGTTGTTTCGAATGGCTGACTTGGCAAGGGAAATTATTTTAATAACTTTTATCCTGTTATTTGTTATTTCGAAACATTCATTCACAAGCTCTTCGGTTGCCATGGCCGGATCGTAGAAAGTAAGCTGGGTTTTTTTCCGGATATATTCTTTGTCTCCTCTTTTTGGATAGCTGTCGCCCATTCCATTTTCGAATAAGCCGGAGCTTCCCGTTAATGTCAATGATTTTATTCTTTCAGGATGTTTTAAAATGTAAACGAGCGCTACATGGCCTCCCAGGGAATTACCCAATAAATGAATGTTTACATAATCCCTGGCCTCAATAAATTTATAAACAAACTTTTGTAAGCCCCCAACCGTAGTGTGAAGCAAGTCAAGTTCAAAAAGCGGAAGCATTGGAACAATAACCTTATTTGTCTTTCTGAAATATTCTATCAGATGCTGAAAATTACTTAGCGCGCCGAACAGCCCGTGCAGCAATAAAAGCGGTTCACCTTCCCCCTCTTCTATAAATTTGAATTTGCCGGATTGTTTAATTTGATATTCCATTGATGCTCTTTGGCGAATTTCGTTTTTTATAAGCAGCTAATTAACGCTAAAATAAATGTTTATATTTAAAAAAGTAGCTAAATAATATTTAAAGGCTATTTAATTACGCAGACTTTTTTGCTAAACCTTCAAAGAATACTTCTAACTGCGTAAACATATCTTTAAAGAAGGGTATGATTTTTCCAAGGTTATTAATTACTGCCAGGCCCCATGGCGCTACATATTTATACATCATCGACCCTGCAGTCAAGTCATGTTTAAGTAGTGACATTTTTTCAGCAAAAAAAAGAACTACGCTGAAGACAATTGTATAGATGATGAGATACAAAACCATACCGCCCAAACTATCGAGCCAACCCAACATGACAAATTGGATAGTTTTTTTAATTAGCCTTGCCACCAGGCTAACGATCAAAATTACGATAATAAAAACCACAAGGAACGAAACAAGTGGCAGCCACTTTGAGCCAGCTATTGCACTGTTATGCAAATGAGAGGCTACTACGGCAGATAATTTAAGCGCTGCTGCCAACCCAATAATAAACCCCAGTAAAGAGAACACGCCCACAACAAAACCTTTGCGGAGCCCATTAAAAATAGCCAGGATAAATACCAAAGCAAAAGCAATATCAATAAGCATAATTCCTTTTTTTCAATGAATTATGAAATAGTGAATTTAATAAATGAGCTTACCAATTAATATTTTTATAAAAAAAATTATTTAGAAGCAAGTATCTCCTTTACCATGGCCGCGATGGTTTTTCCATCGGCTTTGCCCCCGAGTTGCTTATTAGCCATTCCCATAACTTTGCCCATATCTGCTTGCGAAGAAGCACCCGTTTCCGTTATAATTTTTGAAATAACTTCTTTTAGTTCCTCTTCACTCATTTGTTTCGGCAAAAATTTTTCAATAATTATTATCTCTTCTTTTTCTTTTTCAGCAAGATCATTCCTATTTTGCTTTTCATAAATTTCCAGCGATTCTTTTCTTTGCTTCACTAATTTCTGAAGCAATTTTATTTCATCGTCTTCTGTAATTGTGCCGCCAAATCCTTCTGAAGTTTTCAAATTAATGATTGCAGCCTTTATCGCACGCAGCGATCTCAACGACTTTTCATCCTTTGCAAGTATAGCAGGTTTTAAGTCCGCCATTACTTTTTCTTCTAAACTCATTTTATTTTTTTTTAAAAATTAATGGACCTTTTTTGAATCAATTTTTCCCGAACAGCATCAAAAAATTACTTATTTTTTTCCATTTCAAGTGCGGTAAATTTCTTATGAAAATCTTTCGCAAACGTTTTTATTTCATCGCTCAATCCGTTGTGCTTTGTGGCTCTTTGAAACGTATCAGCCATGGTAGTAAAAATTTGAAAATAAAAGTCAGCCATTTCATCTACCATCATATCCTTTGTCCAAAGATCAATACGCAAAGCAGTTTTATCAATCGGGTCCCAAAAGGCGAGAAATACCGCTTTTGCCTTTTGCGGTGTATCGGCAGTGCTTTCGGTAGCGCTCCAGCTTATTTGTTGCGGTACCTTTTCTGCATCAAGTTGAACGGTAATTTTTATATCTGATTCTGTCATAGTGCATGCAAATTAATACTATTGAAGGTTTTGAAAATGGTTCTTTAGAAAAATCAATTTAATTTCTATTTAGCTAACTTTTCAATGCTGTTCCAAAGCAGCGCGGAGGTAATTTCCCAACTAAATTTTTGTGCTCTTGTGCGGCCCTTTTCAATCAACGTTTTCCTTAAATTTTCATCTTTAAAAACCATCATCATTTTTACGGCGATATCTTTAAAATTTCCCGGATCAGTGTATAACGCAGCATTATCGCATATTTCAGCCATTGCGCCTGATGAAGATGTGATAAGAGGAACGCCGCTTTTAATTGCTTGCAATTGCGTTGATGCAAAGCTTTCGTAAAGTGAAGGTAACACGGCACAATACGCCGATTCGGTAATTTTTTCAATTTCTTCTACAGATAAATTCTCTAAAAGTTTAACGTCATCCTTAAACTTGAAAAGGCGGAAACTTTTCACAAATTCGTCGTATTTCCAGCCGGCGGTACCTGCAATTAATAATTGCATATTGCTCTTTTGCCTTTTTTTAAAAGCAGAAAAAGCCTTTAATAAATTCTGCAGGTTTTTGTGCATTCCAATTTCGCCGGTGTAAATAAAATATTCATTGCCTGAAGCATATAATGCCTTTATTTTTTCTCTTACATCTGCATTTATAGGTTTGTGTTTTCCATCAATGCCTTTGTAAACCACATCTATTTTATCAGCATTTATTTTGAAACGCTTTATGATATCTTCTTTGCAGGATTCTGAAACGGTGACAATAAGCTTTGCCTTTTTTAATGAACGCGATACAAATGTTTTATAAAATAATAAATGTCTTTTTTTGAAAAGAAATGGTTGATGAAGAAAGCTCAAATCAGGAACAACAATGCACTGAGGAACTTTAGTCCTGAGGGAAGCAACGCTGCCATAACTTACAAATACATCAGCTTTATATTTTTTAAGAATTGATGGAATTTTAATATTGAACCAAATATACCATTGCGTTGCGCTCTTCTTAAAAGGCTTTTTTATTACCTGGATAACATTCTTAAGTTCATTAAATACTTCTTCATTTTTTCCGTCAGAAATTAAAACGAAAGTATGTTCGGGGTGATGTTTAATTATCCTTGAGAATGTTTCAAAAATAAAATAATCGGCGGGTTCTCCTTCTTCTAACCAGGTATTTTTTATATTAACTGCTACAATCATTTAGCAATGGAAAAATTTAAGATCTAATTCAAATTCAAAGCCAAGATGCGGTTAGAAAATGAAGCAAAGTATCAGCGAAGCACTTTTAATTTTACCATTTCGATGCGGGTTTCGCTAACATTTAAAACGTCAAATTGATAGTCGTCAATAATAATGCGGTCCTTTTGGCGTGGAATAGATTCGTGCTGGCTTATAATGTAACCTGACAGAGTTCCGGTTTCTTCGTTTTCCCTAAATTCCATTTTGTATTTATCCGTGAGGTAATCCAGCTCAAGCCTTCCGCTTAATATGTATTCGTTGGCAGAAATTTGCTTATCAATAAACTCATCGCTCGTATCATATTCATCGTTGATGTCACCAAAAATTTCTTCAAGAAGATCTTCCATAGTTACAATACCAGCGGTGCCACCAAACTCATCAATTACCCAGGCAATACTTTTTCTTTCTTTACTGAATTTATCAATAAGGTCCGAAGCGCTCATGCTTTCCGGAATGGTTGGTATCGGTAATAAAATAGACTTGAGGCTTTGCGGGCTTCTAAACAAATCAAGCTGGTGAACATAGCCAAGAATGTTATCAATGTTGTTTTCATAAACCACCAACTTACTGAGTTTAGTTTCAATAAATTTGGCTTTCATTTCCAGCAGAGAATAATCAATGTCTATCGCTTCAATTTCTTTTCGAGGAATAAGGCATTGCCTCACTTTTATATCAGAAAGCGACAACACATTTTCAAACAACTCATTGTTCATTTCTTCATTGTCTTCCGTGTCATGCATTTTTCCTTGCTGAATAAAATGCTCCAAATCTATTTTAGTAAAGCCTTCGTTCTTATTATGAAGCTTCACATTAAAAATATATTTAAGCATCCACTCAGCAACATCAACAAAAAATGAAGCTATCCACGCGAACATGGAATAGAAAAATTTCACGATAAATGTTATGAGGCTGCTTCCTGTAATTGCATTTCCGCGGGCGCGAAAAAATGCCTTAAAAATAAATTCAAAAAATAAGAGCAAAACCGTAGAAAAAATCGTTTCGACTGTGAGCTTAATAAAGGGATTGCTTATATCCAAAGATTCCCAAAAGTTATCAAGAATATTGCTCCATAAAAGGCCATATACTACCAGCAATATATTTAATGCAATCAGCGTGGTCCCAATAAACCGCGCTGGTTTTTCCATAAAAGCTGACCAGGTTTTTCCTACATAACTGCCTTGTTTTTTTCTTAATTCAATGGATAATTTACTTACAGAAACAAATGCAATTTCAATTCCTGCAAAAAAGCCGATAAGAATTAATGAGGCTATAATCGCTATGAGTGAAGTCCAGTCCATGTTACAAAAATATAAAATTGAAAATGAGCACTTTTAAAGTTAATGATTCTCAAGGAATGCAGACACTATCTTTTCAGTTTCGAGGCAGGCGGTTTTAAAATCATTATTTATAATTACGTTTTCAAAATGCTTTTTAAAGGTCATTTCAAACGATGATTTACTTACACGTGCCTGTAAGGATTCTTCAGTTTCTGAACCGCGTCCCTTTAGCCTGTTTCTTAATTCCTCCAAAGATGGAACCTGGATAAAAACTGAAATTGTATTTACCGGGTATTGTTGTTGCACGTGAATAGCTCCTTGCACATCAATATCAAGTACGGGCACTTTTTTTAGCGCCCAAATTCGCTCAATTTCAGATTTTAAAGTTCCATAATATTTCCCCTCGTAAACCATTTCCCATTCTAAAAATTCTTTGTGATGAATTTTTTCTTTGAATTCTGCTTCTGAAATAAAATAATAATCTTCGCCATCTTTTTCGTTCCTGCGCGCCTTCCTTGTTGTAGCAGAAACAGAGAATGCCAATTCAGGAAATTTTTTCATCAAATATTTTACAATAGACGTTTTGCCCGCACCCGATGGGGCTGTTATGAGAATAATCTTATTGTAAACTTTATCCATGAATAAATCCTGGTTCTTTTTCTAAATAAATAATTTTTTAAACCCTGGTAATATCGGCTCCAAGGTTTTTCAGTCTTTCATCAATATTTTGGTAGCCCCTGTCTATTTGCTCAATATTTTGAATGATGCTTTTTCCTTCAGCGCTTAAAGCCGCAATTAGCAGGGCAACTCCAGCTCTTATATCAGGGCTGCTCATTTGTATTCCTCTGAGCGGGTACTTTCTTTCAAGGCCAATCACTACAACCCTGTGCGGATCGCATAAAACTATGTGCGCGCCCATCTCAATAACTTTATCAACGAAAAACAACCGGCTTTCAAACATTTTCTGGTGTAACAAAACACTTCCCTTTGCTTGCGTGGCAACTACTAATAATATGCTGATCAAATCAGGAGTAAATCCAGGCCAGGGATGATCTGATATGGTAAGAATAGAACCATCTAAATATGTTTGCGTTTCATAAACATCCTGTTCCGGAATGTGTATATCATCACCATTAAAATTTAATTTAATTCCCAATTGCTGAAATCTTTCAGGAATAATTCCCAGGTATTTTATCCCGGCATTTTTTATCACAATATCGCTTTGTGTCATTGCTGCGAGTCCTATAAAAGAACCCACTTCAATCATATCAGGAAGAATGGTATGAGTTGTACCATTCAATTTATCTACTCCTTCAATGGTAAGCATGTTACTCGCAATACCCGAAATTTTGGCGCCCATGCTGTTAAGCATTTTGCAAAGCTGTTGAATATAAGGTTCACATGCCGCATTATAAATAGTGGTAATACCAATGGCCATTGAAGCGGCCATAATTATGTTAGCTGTGCCCGTAACGCTTGGTTCATCCAGCAACAAATCCACACCTTTCAATCGTGAAGCCTTCAAAAGAAAAAATGAGGCGTCAGCATTGTAATCAAATTCAGCGCCCAGCTTTTGAAAGCCAATAATGTGCGTGTCTAATCTTCTGCGGCCAATTTTATCGCCGCCAGGCTTGGGTATGTAAGCCTTTTTAAACCTTGCGAGCAGCGGTCCTGCAAGCATAACGCTGCCGCGTAAACGCCCGGTCATTTGCCTGAAAACCGAAGAGCCTAGGTAATCAATGTTTATGTTGGACGATTCGAATGTGCAAGTATGCCTATTGATTCTCTCTACTATTACTCCTAACCCTTCCAATAATTCTATTTGTAGATTTACGTCAATTATATCGGGGATATTATTAATGGTTACTTTTTCAGCCGTAAGTAATACTGCCGAAATTATTTGCAATGCTTCATTTTTAGCGCCTTGCGGAGTTATCTCACCACTTAATTTTTTGCCGCCTGTAACTTCAAATGAACCCATGTTTTAAGATTTCTGTACAAAACCAAAAAATAAAACCCCGGCAATTTAGGAAGGCCGGGGCTGCAAACTTATTTTTTATTTGATAATTAATTAATATCTTTTTTTAGGATATTTATTATTGCGGTTGTTATTTCTGTTATCCCTTCCCTGAGAATCTCTTCCTTGGTTATCCCTGCCTTGGTTCCTGTTGCGGCCGCCGAAATTTTTACGGTATTTTCCTACATTACTTACAAATTCTTCACGACTATTATCAACCCGGTGTTTTATAAAAGGGCGGTTATTAAACTCGAGTTCACCTTTTGTAATCGCATTAAGTTCTGTTTGAATGTTATCATCATGAACTAATTCTTTATGCCAGTTGCTGTAGGTTAACTTCATATAATAGGCAATTGCATTCGCAAATCCCTGGCGTTTTTCACTGTCTTCTTCACTAAGTGCTTTATCTATAACGATCTCAATATTTTTACCAAGGTGATTATAGCGTGGATACCTTTTAGGATATGCAAGTTGCTCCGGTTTAGCCTTTAATGTTTCCCGTGTTGGAATCGGGTATGGACTGTCAACATCCAGTTTAAAATCACTTATTAGGAATAGATGATCCCATAATTTATGCCTGAAATCCTCAACATTTTTTAAATGCGGATTTAGAAATCCCATTAGCTCGATAAGTGCATATGCATTTTTTTGACGCTTTTCCCTGTCTTCAAGCGTTAAAACGTACTCTACCATTTTTTGAATATGACGGCCGTATTCCCTTATAATAAGGTGGTTCCGGGTCGTATTATATTCCATGTTCTCAACATTTTCCATAAGCAAATGTATTAATTTAAAATTTAGAGAGCAAAGTATGTCCTTAAAATCAAGTTATTTATTTAATATTTATATAATTCCTGCTAAAGATTTTTATGCAAATTAATAGTGCTATTAAAGCGCCAAAACTATCAGCAGCCCAATCAAGAATATCAAAATCCCTGTTTATTGCATAAAATTTTTGAATAAATTCTATAGTTAAGCCCCAGATACTTGCTGCGAGTGCAATTTTGATAAAATAATGAAGCCGCTCTTGTGCAGAAAAATTTGATTTATAAAAGGGCCAGCTAAATAAAAGCGTCAGGCCGCCAAACATTCCTGCATGTACCCACTTGTCAAAATAAATACCATGAAGCCAGTTAATTTTAGGAACATCCTCTCCCGGCATACAGGTAAGGATAAGTACTATCAGAAACCAAATAATACCCGGGAGAAATTTTTTAAATGGGATTTTTTGCATTCTTACTAATAGAAATTCTAAGCCACAACTTTTTGGTAAGCATCAGCATCCATAAGCTTACTAACGTCCTCAGGATTATCCACTTTCATTTTTATCATCCAACCATCGCCGTAAGGGTCAGTATTCACTTTTTCGGGTTCTGACTCCAGGATTGGGTTTAACTCAGTAATAGTACCGGAAACCGGAAGAAATAAATCGCTAACTGTTTTTACAGCCTCAACAGTTCCAAAAACAGTTTCAGCCGCAAGAGCCTTCCCTTTCGTTTCTATTTCTACGTATACAATGTCGCCCAGCTCATGTTGGGCAAAGTCGGTAATTCCAATGGTAGCAATTTCCCCGTCAAGTAATACCCATTCATGGTCTTTAGTGTAACGAAGATTTTCAGGAAAGTTCATGTAAGTGTTTTATTATTTATGATTTAAAATGCTATGCAAATTAATATTTTCTTGATTATGAATCATTTCATCACTGTTATTTTCATGCGTATATTTTTCAATGGCCTTTCATTTGCGTCAGTAGGTTCGCTGGCAATCTTATCGAGCACGTCCAACCCGCTAACAACTTCGCCAAAAACCGAATTATTCATATCAAGAAAAGGCAAGCCACCAATTGTGCGATA
The DNA here is from genome assembly GCA_038245055.1 of Chitinophagales bacterium. Lineage (GTDB taxonomy): Bacteria > Bacteroidota > Bacteroidia > Chitinophagales > Chitinophagaceae > Ginsengibacter. The sequence continues at coordinate 8,969 of JBBRSV010000075.1, forward strand.
AACCTGGCGATGGCTTTCCGGAATTTTTATATGAAGTTTCTCTTCCATTCTATCCATCTCGCCATCGGTAAACGTTTTGCCTTCCACTATATAAAATTGGGTAGAGTTACTTCTCTTTTGGGGATTGTTGTTTACTTCTTTTGCTGCGGCCACTGCACCTTTTTTGTGAAACAGATCCGGCCCATACTCTGCAGGCACTGTGTAATTTAATGATCCTTCTCCTAATTTTTGACTAGTTTTTGCATATTTACTTGCCGGATCTCCGGCTTGAATAATAAATTCTTTCTCCACCCGGTGAAATAAAAGGCTATCATAAAAATGCTTTTCTACGAGCGAAACAAAATTATCACGATGCCGGGGCGTTTCATTATACAATTTTATTACCATTGCGCCATCACCTGTAGTTATCTTCACGCGCTCATCTGTGGTATTTTTTACCGGATTTTTTTTTGCGGCAGAACAGGAAACAATACAAACGATTCCTATTAAATAAAATAAATGCTTCATTATAAATTTTAATTGTCTAAAAATGGATCATCCATTTCCTGAAAGTAAAGCAATATATGGTCCTTCAAAAAATTTTCCTGCTCTATTGTATTGTATTGAGGCAAAGTTTTTAGCTGAATGAAATGTGGCCAGCCATCTTCATCATGACCTTCTACTTTGTAATAACCACTTTGAGAAAGGAGCGAGCAAACAGCCACATGCATGAGATCCTGCTTTTGTTCCTTTGAGAATTTTTTCTTCAAATTTCTTATTTCCTGGATACCTATTAAAAAAAGAATCGCTTCAACATCCGGCTTTTTGCCGAACTTATTCCTAAATTTTTCTTCCAGTTTCCACCACCTTAGCTGCAGATCATCTTTCGCGTCCATAGCTTGTAAAATTAATTCTATTTATCATCTTTGTTTTCTAAAAAAGTGTATAACATGAATTACGAGGTAGCAAAAAATAATTATTTAATCTCTACTGACAAAAATAAAATCGATATCAACTATGTTCACGGAGTTTTATCGCAAACTTATTGGTCGCCTGGCGTGGCGATCAACGTTGTGAAAAAAGCAATAAAAGGTTCGTTATGTTTTGGCGTTTATAAAAACAATAAACAAATCGGTTATGCAAGATTGGTAACTGATAAAGCAACCTTCGGTTACCTGGCTGATGTTTTTATTGATGAAAAATACCAGGGAAAAGGTTTGGCAAAATGGCTAGTTGAAATGATTTTGGCTCACCCGGATGTGAACGGCTTGCGTAGCATATTGCTCGCCACCAGGGATGCGCGCGGATTATATGAAAAGCGTGGTTTTGTTCCAGTTGCTAATCCTGAAAGATTTATGGTGTATAAGCCAAAAGGGTATAAAAGCAAATAGAACTATTTTCGTAAAAAAATTATATAGATGTTACAGGTTGCATTCATAAGGCAAAACACGGAGTTGGTAAAGCAAAAATTAAGTATAAGAAATTACAAAAATTTAGAAATTGTTGACGAAATTTTGCTGTTTGATGATGAGGTAAAAAATTTGAAGAATAAGATAGAGCATATTCAAATGCAGGTGAATTCAAAATCTGATGAGATTCAAAAATTGATGAAGAATAATCAGAAAGAAGAAGCCCTTTCAACAAGGAATGAAGTATCATCACTAAAGGATTTATTAGCCATCGAAAAACCAGCTCTGGAGCAAGCTATAAAATCATTCGAGGCTAAATTAATTTTACTTCCAAACCTTCCGCACAATTCTGTACCGGCAGGCTCAACGCCCGAAGAGAATGAAATTGTAAGAGAAGGTGGCGCTAAACCGGCTTTGTATAAAGAGGCGGTGCCTCATTGGGAACTTGCTAAAAAATATGACCTTATCAACTTTGAATTAGGTAATAAAATAACCGGAAGTGGTTTTCCTGTTTACAAAAATCAAGGGGCAAAATTTCAAAGGGCTTTAATTCAATATTTCCTGGATTATAATACCAGCGCCGGTTACGTTGAATACATGCCGCCGCTTTTGGTAAATGAATCTAGCGCCTACGGCACCGGGCAGTTGCCCGATAAGGAAGGCCAAATGTATCATGTAACGCTCGATGGCTATTATTTAATACCAACCGCCGAAGTGCCGGTTACAAACATCTACCGCGATGAAATTTTGAAAGAAAGCGAACTACCGGTAAAAATGACTGCTTACACTCCCTGCTTTAGAAGAGAGGCCGGAAGTTATGGAAAAGACGTGCGTGGTTTAAATCGCCTCCATCAATTTGATAAAGTAGAAATCATTCAACTGGCGCATCCTGAAAAAAGTTATGAAGTTTTAGAAGAGATGGTGACTCATGTTGAAAAGCTTTTGCAGAGTTTAGAATTCCCTTATCGCCTTCTGCGTTTATGCGGTGGCGATATGGGCTTCACTTCTGCACTCACTTATGATTTTGAAGTGTATAGTGCCGCCCAGGGAAAATGGCTGGAAGTAAGTTCTGTAAGTAATTTTGAAACTTTTCAAAGTAACAGGATGAAAATACGCTTCAAAAATCAGGATAATAAAACACAGCTCGTTCATTCATTGAATGGCTCATCTTTAGCGTTGCCCAGAATTGTGGCTGCGTTGCTCGAAAATAATCAAAATGAAAATGGAATTCAATTACCTGAAGTGTTGCATAATTATTTCGGTGCGTCCTCAATTGAAATTTAAGTAGTGATTAAGGAATATTCGAATAGCTATCACCGCGAGTTTAATAAACCTCTTTTATTTTTTATCAAAATAAGGCACTTCATCATGGCTTACCACTTCCTTTTGTTCCCAATATGCCAGCGTAACAACATGCCCATCCGGTGTGTGTAACAATCTTCCAAAAATGGCATTAATGGGATTGAATGTATAATCAGTTACGCCAACTGTAAATGTTTCAGGTGCCGGCGGAACTGTTGGCGGAGGACTTACTGTTCCATCCTCTGCCTTAACAACCGTAGCTGGTACAGCTTTTGGGGGAGGCGACGGAACTGTTACAACAGCAAATCCATTATATTCTAATAATTTTTTTAAGAAAACAACTCTATCCGGAGATACATCTTTTTCAACAATGCCGCATTTTATTCCGTCAAGTTCTTCAAATAAATGATTTTTATTTATCGCCATAATTTACAAATTTAAAGATTGAATATAATCGTAAATCCAGCTAAGTATTCCAACGAATATGATACCGGTGCAACAAATAATCAATGCAAATTTGGTTGATGGATACATATTTATTTTTTCTATCGGCTTTTCATTTTTATCCATAAACATAGAGCGTATCACTCTTAAATAATAATATAATGACACGATCATATTTAAGGCTGCAATAAGCACGAAGCCGTAATTGGCATTGGCTGCGCCGGCTGTTAATAAAAATAGTTTACCAAAAAAACCAGCAGTTGGCGGAATACCTGCAAGAGAAAATAACGCCAAGGCCATTATCCAACCCAATAACGGGTTCGTTTTATAGAGGCCTTTATATTCATCTATCTTTTCTTTACCGGTTTGATATGAAATTGCAGAAGCAACACCAAATGCGGCCAGGTTAGAAAAGGTATAGATCAAAATAAAATAGACAACAGAGTTTATTCCTTCAGTTGAATTGCCGGTAACGCCAACTAAAATAAAACCAACTTGCGCAATAGACGAGAAGGCGAGAAAACGTTTTATATTCTGCTGACGCAATGCAAAAAGATTCCCAACGATCATGGTGATAATAGATAACAACATTACCATATTGTACCAGGTCTCATGCATAGGCTGAAAGACTTTATACAAAACTGAAATAAAAATAAATGCAATGGCACCCTTGGAAATTACAGACAGGAATGAGGTTGCAGCAATTGGCGCGCCTTCATAAACGTCTGCTGTCCATAAATGAAATGGAACGATTGATAACTTAAAAGCGAAAGAAGTAATTAAAAATACAAAAGCCAATATTTGTAACGGGTTTCCATCGAGCTTTCCCGGTAATTCAGCAAAATTGATAGTGCCGGTTGCCCCATAAATCAATGAAATACCAAACAACAATATGCCCGATGAAAACGCGGACGATAATATCATTTTCATAGCTGCCTCAGAGGATATTCTTTTCTCCAGATCAAAATTCGTCATGGCAGCAAGTGGAATTGTTGCGAGTTCCAGCGCCAAAAAAAATATTAAAAAATTTCCGCTTGAAATAAATAAATCAAGCCCCAGCAATGAGGATAACATTAATATAAAAAACTCCGGCAAATGTTGTGTTTTGTTAAACCAACCGGTAAACAATAAAGAGATTAAATAAACTCCGAGGTTCAAAATAGATTTTTGAAATGCCACCATTTCATTTGTATGAAACATGCCATCAAAAAGACTACCGGTACCATTAAAAAAAAATCCGGCAGCGAGGTTCAACAACAATACATTCTGAATGATCAATAACAGAACACTATTTTTTATTTCAGTTCCTAATTTAATAAACAGCAACAGGAAGATGATACAGGTTATCGCCAGTTCCGATTTCATTAATATAAAAAACTCACTCATCCTTTTCCTGTTTTATTGCGTCAGCGATATTTTATGCATGATGATTTCTACGCCGGGGTTAATTAAATCATTGAGCCAAAAAGGCGCAAGTCCAATTGCCAAAATGCCGGCTAGTAAAATTATGGTGGCGGCTTTTTCATTCCACTTTGCATCTGTTAAATTTGAATAACGCTCACTAATTGGACCCATGGCAGTTCTGCTTATAGCCCGTAAAATATAAACCGCCGTTACAACAATACTTATGCAAGCAAATATTGTTGCTATGCGATGGAATGCATCCGGGTGTTGCCATGAACCCATAAACACAGTCATCTCCGCTACAAAGCCACTGAGGCCGGGCAAACCAAGCGAACACAATCCTACAATAAATAAAACCGTAGTGATGAATGGCATGACTTTTAGTAAGCCGCCCATCTCATCTACCTGCCTTGTATGGGTGCGTTCGTAAATCATTCCGATTACAGCGAAAAATAATGCGGTCATTAAACCATGACTTATCATTTGTATAACTGCGCCGGCAATAGCTGTTTTGGTAAGCATCCCGATACCAAATAAAACAAAACCGACATGGCTAACTGATGAATAAGCATTCATATATTTCAAATCCTTTTGCATCATCGTCGCAAAAGCTCCATATAAAATAGCAATAGTGGACAGTATAATAATGATGTTGGCATATTCCTTAGCGCCTTCCGGCATAACGTAGGCGGCTACACGCAGGCAACCATAGCCGCCGAGCTTCATCGATATGCCCGCCAAAAACATCGAACCTGCGGTGGGCGCCGATGAGTGTCCATCAGGCACCCAAGTATGAAAAGGGAATAAGGCAGTGAATACTCCAAAGCCAACAAATAACAACGGGAAACAAATCATTTGAATATGAACAGGAATATTCAAATGAGACAGTTTTATTATATCAAAAGTTTTCTCTGCATCACTAAAATATAGACCAAGCAATCCTACCAAAATCAGGGCCGAACCTCCCATCAGCATCAACACAAGTTTATTCGCGCTGTGTTCTTTTTTTCCGCTACCCCAAATGCCAATCAATAAATATTTTGGTATCACAGCGATTTCTAAAAAGAAAAATAGTATGAAAAGATCGAGCGAGAGGAAGAATCCGTAAGCGCCAATGCTGAGTAAAATAAGCAGGAAATAAAACTCTTTGGTCATCTTTTCTATATTCCAAGAAACCAATACTCCTGCGATTACAACAAATGCCGTTAGTAAAATCATGGCAATGGAAATGCCATCAACACCTAAATGAAAACTTATGTGCCAGGATGGAAACCAATCATATTGTTGTTGAAATAGAAATTGTTCTGAGTTACCCGAAGCTATTTCGTTTCTGTAAGCGAAGAGTAGCAGGAATACCAATACAAGCTGAACCGTAGTACCCAACAACGCAAGCCACTTTACATGTTGTTGGTTACGCATCAATAACACCGCAATTGCAGTGATTAATGGGACCAATATCAGTAATGAGAGATTCATTAGTTTTTAATTATCACAAATGCCTGATTCAATTTTTTTGTTTTTGTAATCGGTTTAAAATATTTTACTTCCACCAATAAATAAACAAAGCTGCCATCGCAATTACAGCCACTAAAAAGTATGCTGCGTATTGCTGTACTTTCCCCGATTGCAACCCTTTAATTTTTTTTGAAATAAACATCATCGTGTTGCCTGTCGCATTCATCAAACCATCCACTAAATTTTTATCAATCCAGGCTGCCGGTTTTGCCATGAGGTTAAAAATTATTTTCCTGGTAATGAAAAGGTATATTTCATCAAAATAAAATTTATGATAGGCCATTTTGTATAATCCACCAATTGATGCTGCAATTCTACCCGGTTTATCATTTTGCGTTTTATACAACCACATCGCTGAAAAAATTCCTATTAACCCAAAAGCCACAGGAGCAATCGCCATATTAAAATGAAGTTGTGATTCAAACGCTGATCCATCAGAACTAACAAAATTCCCAAACGGAATAAAGCCAGCTAAAGCGGCTCCAATACTTAATAAAATTAATGGCAATACCATTGCGAATCCTCCTTCACCGTGAGCATGATCGTCCATCCCTGCCTTCCGTTTCAAAGAGGCAGCCTTGCTCCAAAAAATTCTAAAGTATAAACGGAACATATAAAAAGCAGTGAGCCCTGAAGTAAATAATCCAATCCAATAAATGATTTTATTGCTTTGGTAAGCAGCCAGCAATATTTCTTCTTTACTAAAAAAACCGGCAAATGGCGGAATGCCGGAAATAGATAAACACGCTATTAAAAAAGTAAGATGAGTTACCGGTAAATACTTTCTTAAACCGCCCATATCTTTCATTTCATTGCTGTGAATAAAATGAATTACCGATCCTGCCCCTAAAAACAACAACGCTTTAAACATGGCGTGGGTAAATAAATGAAACATAGCAGCCGTGTAACCCAATCCACTTTCACCCCCATATTTTGATACGCCCAATGCAAACATCATATAGCCTATTTGTGATATGGTAGAAAATGCAAGAACTCTTTTTATATCTGTTTGAGTACACGCAATTATTGCAGCCAACAATGCAGATACGGCTCCCACATAGGCTACTAATTGCAAAGTTTCCGGAGCTGACAACGCAAAAACCGGAAATAATCTAGCTACTAAAAAAACTCCCGCCACCACCATGGTTGCAGCATGTATTAAAGCGGATACAGGCGTAGGGCCTTCCATCGCATCAGGCAACCATATCTGTAGAGGAAACATGGCACTCTTTCCGGCTGCGCCCATAAAAACCAACGCCATCGCCCATGTTATGGCCGAAACGCCCATGAACGATGAGCCTACTATGGCATTGAATTCTGCTGAGCCCTGTGTGGTTAATCTTTCAATAAGCGTATTAAAATCTAAAGTGCCGCAATAAAATGAAAGCATTAATATCCCAATCAGAAATCCTAAATCAGCGAAGCGTGTAACTATAAATGCTTTTTTGCAGGCTGCAACAGCGCTGGGCTTTTCGTAATAAAATCCAATTAATAAAAAAGAGGATACTCCCACCAATTCCCAAAAAATATACATTTGAAAAATATTGGAAGAGATCACCAAAGCAAGCATTGAAAAAGTAAAAAGGCCCAAAAAAGAAAAGTACGTTGCAAACCGTTCTTCTCCTTTCATGTATGCCAAACTATAGATGTGCACCATCAACGAAATAAATGTTATTACCACAAGCATCATGCAGGTGATCGGATCAAGTAAGATGCCCATATCGATTGAAACTCCGGGTGAAAACTCAAGCCACGCAAGTTTTAACGGGACTAATTTTTCATAAATACCATTTACTTTGCCGCACTCAAAAAAATAACCATACGCAGTATAGAGGGCTAATAAAGTTGCAGCTAATAATAAACCTGTTGCTATAATACCTGAAGATTTCCTGAAATATTTTCTTCCAAATAATCCAAGAATTAAAAACCCACCAAGAGGGAGCAAAGTAATCAGCAAAACGCAAGTCGTCACATTCAGCATTTAGTTTGATGTTGTTTTTTAATATTTCATTTCTTCAGCACTATCTACATCAATTGATTGATGACTTCTATATAAGTTAATAATTATCGCGATAGCTACGGCCGCTTCTGCTGCTGCAATTGCGATAATAAATATGGCAAAAAATAAACCGTCTAATTTATCGGGCCATAAATATTTATTGAACGCAATAAAATTCAAATTGACACTATTCAATATCAGCTCAATGCTCATAAGCATGGTGATCAAATTTCTCCTGGTAAGAAAACCATAAACACCAATAAAAAATAACGCTGAGCTTATAAGTAATATATGATATAGACCCGGTGTAAACATAAAATTTTTGATATTTTATTCTTTGATGTGCATTTTCTTATTTCAACATTTTTTCACTTTGTTATCGTTATGCTGTTTTCGATTTTCACGATTTCCTGTTCGGGGTTAATTGCAATTACAATACACCCAATTAGCGAAACCAATAGCAGCATACTCACTACCTCAAACGGTAACGCATAGCCGCTTTTATTTACTCCAAGCATTTGTGTACCAATGTTTGCAACGTTCGGCTCCAGCGGTTGATCAATAGTGCCGATGAAGGAATGTTGGAATACCTGTAACATTGTAAAAGCAAAACCGCAAAAGGCTGCCAGGCCTGAAAATATCTGCCTTCCCAATTTTTGTTTAGGCATTTTTTCACCAGCCTGCTGGGTTAAGAAAATAGAGAAGATGATCAACACTGTTATTCCCCCAACGTAAACAACAATTTGGACGGCAGCAATGAATTCATATTGCATCCAAAAAAACAAGCCCGCTACTCCTATTAACGCAAATAATAAAAAGATCGCTGCCCTGAATATTTGGCGCGTGCTAACGGCTAACAATCCGCTCACTAATATGAGTGCAGCCAGCATATAAAATATAATAGTTGATCCGCTCATTATTCTACACCATCCATAATTTTAGAACCTGGATTATTTAATATTTTAGTTAATTCACTCCGATCAAAAACACTGTGCTCAAAAGTTTGCGCCATTACAATAGCATCAGAAGGACATGCGATAACACATAAATTACACATGGTACACAACTCCAGGTGATATACTAATTTATCAATCGCTTTCTTCTTTTTACCATCAGGCGTAATATCAAATTTAGTAATCACTTTAATAGTTCCATTCGGGCAAGCGAGCTCACACGCAGTACAACCGGTGCAACGATGTTCATTGTTTTCATCATGAGGCATTACTACTTCACCTTTAAAGCGTTCAGGTAAATTCAATGTTTCCCTGTTATCCGGGTACTGTTGGGTAATAATTTCTTTATGATGGGTAAAGTAGTATCCTGTTCGCCTAAGCCCGACGAGCAATGATTTTACCGCATTGAAAACTTCCTTTAAATATTTTGTTATAAACATCCTTAAAGTTTAAAATTCTGAGTTTAGAATTAAGAGTTTAGAACATCGCAACTCTGAACCCTTAACTCTTAACTATTTAGAAATACCATCCCGCAATTGCCATGGCCGTCACCAATAAAATATTAAATAAACTAATGGGCAACAAATATTTCCATTCAAGATTTAATAACTGATCGATACGCAATCTTGGAAACGTCCACCGGAACCACATGATCAGGAATATTAAAAAGAACGTCTTCCCAAAAAACCAAATGCTTGAAGGAATAAAATCCATTATATGATTAAATCCTTGCCAATGGCCAATATGAAAAGGCATCCAACCACCGAAAAACAAAGTTGCACCGATTGCGCAAACAATAAAAACATTTACATACTCGGCTAAAAAAAATAAAGCAAATTTCATCCCTGAATATTCTGTATGAAAACCCGCTGTTAATTCTGATTCTGCTTCAGCAAGGTCGAATGGCGCTCTATTGGTTTCTGCTGTTACCGCTATTATAAAAATGATAAAAGAAATTATAACAGGAATGTGTCCTTTAAATATCCACCATCCATCGGCCTGCGATTGAATAATTACATTTAAGTTTAAACTGCCTGCTAACACCACAACGGAGAGAACGGAAAATCCGGCCGACAATTCATAGCTCACGATTTGTGCCCCACTTCGCATAGCTCCCATCAATGAATATTTATTATTACTGGACCAGCCGGCCATTAAAATACTGATAACAGAAACGGATGAAATTGCAGACACGTATAATACACCAATGTTCAAATCCCACATTTGAAAATCTTTTGCAAAAGCAAGTGGCGCCATTAGCAACATCGCCACTATCAAAGCTATTAACGGTGCAAGGTTAAATAAAAATTTATCTGCACCCGTAGGAGTCAGCCCTTCTTTTACTAATAATTTAACTGTGTCTGCCAGCGATTGAAACATTCCTTTCGGCCCAACCCTGTTTGGCCCGAGGCGTATTTGCATCCATGCAGAAACTTTTCGTTCCATAAGTACCAATACCAATCCTAAAATGGCGAATAAGGTAATAACAGAAACACCAACTATAATCATTTCAATAATTATTGCCAGTGTAGGCGTAAAGGTTAGTGTTAACCAGTTATGAATTGAATCTGCTATGTTACTAAAGCTCCACATTATTTATTATTTTGAAGGTTGAATTATAAATTTTGAATTAATAAAGTTCACGTTCATCTAAAATTCAAAATCTTCAGTTCAACATTTTACCTGTCAATATCCGGTATCACCAAGTCCAGGGTTCCCATCATGGCCACCAAATCTCCAAGTTTACTACCTCTTGCCATATGATCTAATGTGGAAAGATTCGAAAAACCTGGCGAACGAAATTTTATCCTATACGGTGTTGTACCTCCTTCACTCACGATAAATACTCCAAACTCTCCACGCGCTGTTTCTACTTTTGAATAAAATTCTCCTTTAGGTAGTTTAATAACTGCTTTTGTTTTTGCCTGAAAATCTCCTTCGGGAATATTATCAATAAGCTGCTCTACAATTTTTATAGACTCATTCATTTCTCTTATGCGAACCATGTAACGTGCAAGAGAATCTCCTGCGGTTTCTAAAATTTCATCAAATTCCAATTTGTTATAAATTTCGTATGGAGATAATTTGCGGATGTCACAACTAACACCGCTCCCCCTTGCTATAGGGCCACTACAGCCATAGGATATAGCGTCCTCTGCTGACAAATACCCAATTCCTTTCATCCTGTTTTGAAAAATAATATTGCCGGTAACCATTTCTGCATATTCGCCGATTTTTAATTTGTAAACGGTTATGAAATCCTTTACCCTTTTCTGAAAATTAGGATGCAAATCTGCCATCACTCCTCCCGGCACCATATAATTCATAGTTAACCGGGCGCCGCAGGTTTCTTCCATAATATCATTAATGGTTTCTCTTTCGCGAAAAGCATGGAAGAAAGGAGTAAAAGCACCCAGGTCCATCGCCATTGCGCCCCACCATAGTTCGTGCGATGCAATCCTGGTGAGCTCATCCATCAATACTCTTATCACCTGTGCCCGCTGCGGAACTTCTACCTGTAAACCTTTTTCTATGCATAATGCACAACCGTGATTATTGATGTGTGCGGATAAATAATCCATTCGGCTGGTAACATAAATAAATTGGCGATAGGTTAAACTCTCGCACATTTTTTCAATGGAGCGATGAATGAAACCAAGATGAGGTTCTACCTTTTTTATAGTTTCACCATTTAATGTAATTACTAAATGAAGCACCCCATGCGTAGCGGGATGTTGTGGCCCCACATTAATAATGATATCTCCCTCTTCCGTTGTGCCTATTTCTTCAACCATAATTTAATTTAGAATATTGGGCGCATAATAATTGGATCTTTTTATTGAAAGCGCATCATTCACCTTGCAAAATTTGTCGCTGAATTTGGTTCTTTCCTATAACCTGATCATATTTACCGGGTCTTCAAAATCTTTCAACATCGGATTTTTTCCTTCCCATCCGTCGGGCAATATCAGCAACCGTAAATCCGGATGGTTAAGAAACTTCACGCCAAACATTTCATAGACTTCTCTTTCATGAAAATCTGCTGTTTTCCATATATTACTAACTGTTTCTATTTCCGGGTTATCTCTGTCAATCCTTGATTTTACTACTATTTCGTGGCGGAATTTCGTGGAAGTTAAAAAATACACCATCGTAAGATGGGTCTTCCAGTCGATGCAGGTTAGGCAAAAAAGGTAATTGAAGAATAAGGTTGAATCGTTGCGTAATTGTTGCGCCAGGGCTGACCAATCTTTTGACTCGATGTTTACAACAAGCCACTGTCCACCTTCTTCAAATGTTGCAGATGGAAGCAGCGCCGTGAAAGTGGTTTTCAACTCTTCGTTCTCCATTGATTATTATTTACCTTCCTTTATTTGTTCTCTCGTTAACCCGCTTTTTATTTTTTGCTGCAAACTTATTAAGGCGTGTAATAATGCTTCCGGCCTGGGCGGACAGCCAGCAACATACACATCTACCGGTATTATATGATCCGCGCCTTTAACTACAGAATAGGTATTATAAAAAAAGGGACCACCACTAATGGCGCAGGCACCCATGGCAATTACATATTTTGGGTCGGCCATTTGGTCGTACAATCTTTTTAAAACCGGGCCCATTTTATTTACAATAGTTCCCGCAATAATAATTACATCTGCCTGCCTTGGCGACGCTCTTGCCACTTCAAAACCAAATCTTGAAAAATCATATTTAGCGGCGGCAACCGACATCATTTCTATTCCACAGCAACTGGTGGCAAATGTCAAAGGCCATAAAGAGTTGGAGCGGGCCCAGTTAATAACTTCATCAAGTTTGCTTAAAACGATTCCGCCTCCTGGGGTTTCATGTATTTGACCTGGAAATTCTTTTTTTGTTTCTGGTACTATTTCCATTTGAGAGCGCCTTTTTTATGTGCGTATAAAAATCCCATAAATAATATAAAGAAGAAAATAATGATTTCTATGAAAGCCATCCATCCTACTTGTTTTGCCACAACGGCCCACGGATATAGAAATACCAGTTCCACATCAAAAATTAAAAATATTAAAGCGAACAGGTAATATCCTACATTAAGTTGTTTCCAGGTAGTTCCTTTTGTAGGAATTCCACATTCGTAAGGTTCGCCTTTTTGCGGGTTGGTGGTAGCCTTTGTAACGATTTTAGCTACAAGAATAGCAATGGAGGAAAAAGCGAGGCCAGCTAAAATCAACACAATCATTGAAGAAGATCCCATATAAAATCAATTTATTTATTAGGATTTTTAATAAAGGAAAGATAGGAAAAAAAATTATTGATTAAGTACCCTTTCCAAATGGAAGACATGGGTTTATATAAATTTTAAATCGCATTACTTGAAAGAGAAAAAATTTAGAAATTATTTTCACAGGAAAACTAAAATTGAAATCAACATTTTTTCGAGTTTGAAAAGTCAGATGTGTAACGGAAAGAAATCGTTGTTGATTTCCACTTTAATCGAGCGTTTAAGTAGTTTTTTGTAATGTTAAAAATGATATTAATTCATAACGGTCTCAAAATTAATAAGATCTTTTTCTTGCATTTTTGGAAGTTATTTGCATCTTTGGCAATAATAAGTTTACATCCCCCGTTATTGTGAACTAATGCTTAACTCAAAAAAAACATTACACATGAAGAAGACATTTCTATTATTTGCAGTAATTTCTGCATTTGCTTTCCTGATTTCTTGCAAAAAAAATAAAGATTCAGTTGTTACCCCCGACCCGCCGCCTGTTGTAATTACTTATGACTCCGACGCGCAAAAATTCTTTGACAGCTCTGCTGTAAGCGATACCCTGCAAAAGTCAGCGATTAATACGCTGGTTAAGCAGTTAAAAGATTCTTCACTCTGGTCAAAGTTTATGGCTATCTATCCTATGGTTGGAGGCTCGGCAAGTTCTTCCAAATTTAATCTTAAAGATCCAAGAAATGCAGACGCAGCATACAGGCTTACCTTTAATGGCGCTCCTTCATTTTCAGGCACAGGCGTTTTATTTTCTACGCCAAGTGACTTTGCTGATACGCATATTAATGATTCTCTTATTACCTATAACGATAATTCTATCTCTTATTTTTCAAGAACTCAAAATACAATCAACGGATATGATATGGGATGTTCAGACAATACACCACCGTACAATGAATTTGCTATCTATCAAAGTTCTGATGCAACAAATTGGTTTGGCTATTACAAATTTGGAGTTATTACTGCTAACACAAAAGGTTTATTCACACTGACGTCTACAACAAATGACGTCAAGCGTTTTGAAAATGGAGTAATGGCTGTTGCAAAGGGAAGTGCACCCACAGCAGGTTTTACCGGAATAAATATTCTTGTGGGAAGTGTAAAGAATACAACTTCTAGTGGTCAAAGAGAATGCGCCTTAGCTGCGGTTGGACAGGGATTATCTGACGTACAAGCAATGACTTTTAATAACATTGTGCATAATTTTGAAAGTAAATTAGACAGATAAATTAGGCCCTATTTTTCAAATGTAGCCTAAAATATAATTGCATAGCAAAGGGGTTCAATCTAAAAAATTGAACCCCTTTTTATTATAGTTTACAAAAAATAGGTTTATACAATTCTCAATTCCACAACTTACGTAAGCTTATGCTAAAAAAATTTCAATTTTTTATTTAAACTATTTCAGGCACTGCTTGTTTCTATCTGAAATTGTATTTTTCTAACAAGTTCTTTTACATCGAATGGCTTCGCTATAAAATCATCAGCTTTACAAAACTTTTGAATATCCGTAAAATTAGTGTGCGCAGAAAACATAATTATCGGAATATCTTTAGTCTTCGGATTTTCCTTCAATTTGTTACATACCTCAATTCCATCAATCCCGGATAAAAAAACATCAAGTAAAATAAGCTGTGGGCAGAAAGATTTGGTCTTAGGAAGTACATCCTCTCCTCTCGGAAGGGCCATTACTTCAAATCCATATCTTTTTAAAACAGTTTCAACAACCCATAATATATCAGAGTTGTCATCTACAATTAAGACTCGATTCATAATTATTCCTTCCCCACAATAATTAAACCATTTCCTATAAAATTTATAGGTTTCTTAATTATGGCGAAATATAAACTATGCATTAAATCATATTGCAATGTATTGTTATTCAGCATTTTGATTTCATATTTA
>JBBRSV010000076.1:0-24023 GCA_038245055.1 Chitinophagales bacterium
ATCACGGTCAAGGCTAAGCGCTTTTTTTCCAACTAATTCACAGAGCCTTCCTGATGCGGCATAAATTTGAAACTCCATTTGCCATAAACGAAATTTTGCATGCAAGTATCCTTGAACGAAATAGGCATCATTATTTTGCTCGGCTATTACATGAGGAACAAGCCTTTCGTCAAAATAAACATCGACTTTACCGGCAAGCTGGGGAAATTTCAGGGTCGCAGAATAATCCTCATCTACAGGTTCCGCGTTTTGCCACACTCCGTTTTGCGGACTCAGCAATTTTCCCAAAGGAGCTGGCAACAACACGACAGAATTTAATATAATGATAAGCGCAGTTGTGACAACTCCAAAAATTACGAAAGGAACGATTCGCATATACAAGTTTAAAGATGTAAAATACTAAAAAGAATATAAGAGTATTTAAACTATCTCCCGGGTAATTATTATTTTAGCAAACCGATCATTTTATCAAGGTCTGCAATTGTATTAAATTCATGAAAAACGATTCGTAATCTTTCCTTCCCTTTAGGCACAGTAGGATGTAAAATCGGCCGTACGTCAAAATTATTTTGCTGTAAAATACCGGCAATTCTTTTCACCTCAGCATTGCCCGGAACTATAACGGCCTGGATCGGAGTATCACTTTTTAAAATAAAATATTTTGTTGTTGCCTTTTTAAAAAGATCAATTAAATTATTTAAATGATTTCTTTCTTCGGTTAAAAATGGAAAAATATGATACGATTTTAAAATGGCCAATACTGTTGAAGGAGGAAGCGATGTGCTATAAATAAAAGGCCTGGCAAAATTGATGAGATAATTTTTGAGCTGGCCGCTTCCCAAAACTACGGCTCCATGGCAACCAACAGCCTTTCCAAAAGTATGAACACGTGCAAGGCATTTTTTATGAAGATTTAAATGCTGAACCAGCCCCTCTCCTTTATTACCAATAACGCCAGTGGCATGTGCCTCATCAACAATTAATCCTGCATTGTACTTCTCACATATTGATGATATATCGACGAGTGGCGCCAAATCTCCGTCCATTGAAAAAACTGATTCTGTTACAACAAAAATATTTTCATAAGTATTGATTGCAGATGATAACTTTTTTTCAAGATCCACAAGATTGTTATGAATAAAAGAAAATGATGCGGCAAAGGATAAGCGAATACCATCGCGAATGGATGCATGAGATAATTGATCATAAATAATTACATCCCCTTTTTGCGGCACTGATGCCAATAAGCCAATATTTGCATCGTAACCGGAATTGAAAATTAAACCTGCCTCTGCTTCGTGAAAATCGACGATAAAGTTTTCAGTTTCTTCAGCAAGACTGTAATTGCCTGAAAGTAGCCGTGATCCTGTACTTCCGTAAGCAAACCGTTCCGTTGTTGAGTTTTCAATAAGCTTGTTTTTTACAACACCCAGGTAATCATTACTGCAAAAATCTACTTCCCCCTTATTGGTAACCAGCGATCGAAATGCATTTTCCTCCCTGCGTTGTGCTAATTTTATTTCCAGAAAATTCTCATTCATTTAGCAAATCTAATAAAGGCAATTATAAGTAGCATAATCGTTTGTATTCTATATAAAATATTACGGCTTATTTTTGAAAAATGGAAAATTTATCTTTGGATACAAAAAATATTTTAGGGCTTCAATTGGTTACAGATCCGCGCTGGGTTGACCTTGCGGCCATTTCACTGGAAGATATATTAACAGATCATGCATGGTGCGAACAAAAGGCAGCCAACAGTTGCATATCATTGATTCAAAAATATAATGATAAAGATGAATTGGTAGATGAACTGTCCCCGATTGTTATGGAAGAATGGGGCCATTTTCGACAGGTTATTGCTGAGTTGCGGAAAAGAAACTTGCAATTAGGTAAACAACGGAAAGATGAATATGTAAACAAGCTTCTTGAATTTCAAAAAAAAGGAGGAAGTCCCAATGAAAGATTGTTAGATCAATTGCTCACCATGGCGCTGATTGAAGCCCGGAGTTGCGAGCGTTTTAAGCGTCTTAGTCAAGGATTCAAAGATAGCTACATGAAAAATTTTTACAGAAAATTTATGGAAAGTGAAGCCGGGCATTACACTTTATTTATTAACCTGGCAGATACTTATTTCAAAAAAGATACGGTGAGAAAAAGATGGAAAGAATGGATTGCTTACGAAACTGGCGTTATGCTCAACATGGAAGTAAGGGGCGATAGAATTCATTAATTACCGCAAATATTCAAATACTTGTAACGCAATTTTTTAAGGAAAAATAAATTCCTTTCGTCATTTTCTTAATGCAGATTCAGAGATCTTATTTGATCTTCATAAAAATCCTGTTCCAACGCGGGCCATTATCATAACTAAACCAAATTAAAGATGCTTTACCTACAACGTGGTCTTCAGGTACAAATCCCCAAAAACGGCTATCAAGAGAATTATGCCGGTTATCTCCCATCATCCAATAATAATTCATTTTGAAAGTATAACTGGTTGCAGGCTTATCGTTAATAAAATACTGGCCATTTTTTTCTTCAAATTTATTGGCTTCATACACTGCAATGCAGCGCTTATAAGTATTTACATTTTGAGGAGTTAATTCAATAGTGGCGCCTTTTTTAGGAATCCACATTGGACCATAATCGTCCACAGTCCATTTATCTGAGTCAACGAAGGGAAACAAGTAAGGACTTTTATCCATAGGGGAAAGAACGGCAGGCTGCACATTTTTTACCATCGGCAACATTTTTAAAGAAGACAATTCCGCATCAGTCATACTAATTTCATAAAGATTATCCTGGATTTGATATACCTGGTTCTTATTCTGATCATCCATGTTGAATTGTATACCAAGGCTGTTTAATTGATCAGGATCAAGTGGCGCTGACGTTGTAACATCATATTTGAATTCGTGAAATTCAGGAAATGGTTGTGCAACATTATCAATGTAAATAACCCTGTTCTTTATTTGGATAGTATCGCCGGCAATTGCCGTACACCGTTTTATAAAATTTTCCCTTTTATCTACGGGCCGCGTAATAATCATATCACCATACTGATCGCGAA
Source organism: Chitinophagales bacterium (assembly GCA_038245055.1). Taxonomy (GTDB): domain Bacteria; phylum Bacteroidota; class Bacteroidia; order Chitinophagales; family Chitinophagaceae; genus Ginsengibacter. The sequence continues at coordinate 3,074 of JBBRSV010000076.1, forward strand.
CTCTTGCCCTTGCTTCTTCTTTTGAAATATGTTCTTCAAGCATTCGTCGTTGAATTTCCTGGTAATACGTCACTTTGGAGCCAAAGTTTAGATCATCATTAATTAAGGTGTCATTAACGGGGAAATTAAAAACCACCACATCATTTCTATGCACCGGGCTTGGAAACCAACGTATGTAAGGAATGTGGATCCACTCCACGTAGGACTTCATATTAGATTTTCCAATGGAATTATGGATAAATGGAAGCGCTAAAGGTGTGTTAGGAATACGTGGGCCATAGCTGAATTTACTTACAAAAAGAAAATCATTTACAAGTAAAGTCTTTTCCATTGAAGGTGTAGGAATCGTGTAGGCTTCAAAAACGAAAGTGCGAATGATTGTTGCTGCAACAATTGCAAAGGCGGCTGCGTCTACCCATTCACGTATGGCACCCTTCTTATAATTTTTTACAACAGCTATTCCGGCATATCGTTCATTTTTTGAGAAGCCCAGGTATGGGAAATAAATAAACGGTATTAAGACTGTTGCAGCGTGTTGTAAAATACTGAACCTGCCGAAATGCTCGACGAACTTTATCCAAATCCATAAGGTAATAAAAAAGCCAACGACAGGAATTAATTGTAAAAAGAACCAAACCCTTTTTAGTTCCATTTTTTCAACCATGCACCAAGAATTATACAAAGGTATTAATCCTTTCCAGGGCGCCATTCCAGCTTTTTGAAACATGCCATACAAACCAATACAGGGGATAATGACCCAAAGAATAATTAATACTAAAATTTCTGTCATTCGTTAGTTTTTAATTAATGTGGTCAAAAGTACCATATAAAAATTCTACTTAAAAAACCTTCTGAAAATTGTTATCATTAGTTTAACAAAAGAATATTTTTCACAACCATAAGGAGGAAAGAATTTCATCTACTTTTTTGTTCCTGTTCATTATCATGAAATGGCCGCCGTCCTCAATTACATAATCTGCTTTTATATATTTTATAGGAAAAATATGGTCCTTTCCTCCGTGGATATGTACCAAATTTTCCGGTCGCCATTCGTTTTTCCAATTAAGGATTTGATGAATTGCCCAGTTTGTGTAGGCCTGGCTAACTTTTTTTCTATATGATTTTACTAATTTTCGCTCCTCTTCATTTTCTATTCCGAGGTTATAATTTTCTAACGGTTCAATAAGGCCGAAAGAGCGCATGGGAAAAATATTATCGAGGTTCAGCCTGCCTGCAATGCGCATCCATAGCGGTAATTCATGGCAGGTCTTTATGCTCGAAATAATAATTACTTTATGAGTAGTAATTAATTTAGAAATTTCTATCGCCATCATACCACCAAATGATAAACCTATAAGAATTGGATTTGGCTGTCCAATTTTTTCAGACATTCTTCTCGCGTAGTCTTTAATCTTTTCGTTATTGATAGGAAGCAGCCAGGATAAATAATGAACCTGGTTATCGCCAAAATTAAGTTTGGAAAAAACCCGCTCATCTGCGCCAAATCCGCTGATGCAATAAATATGTTTCATGAGAATTTCGGGTGAACACTTTGGGAATCAGACGCTGCATTATTTTTTCGGGAGCACATAGTTTTCTATGTCATCGGTCGTAATAGTTTTTCCGGAAAGAATGATGAGGCGTTCTACAACGTTGCGCAATTCACGAATGTTACCAGACCAGTTATACTTCTGCAAGAGATCCATTGATTTTTTGTCGATTGATTTTTTTGGTTGCCCGTATTCAACGGCAATGTCTGCAAGGAAGCGATCAACAAGTAATGGAATATCGCCCAGCCGTTCGTTTAGTGAAGGAACATGAACGATAATAACGCCAAGTCTGTGATACAGGTCAAGCCGGAAATCTTTACTTTCCACTTCTTTAAGAAGATCTTTATTTGTTGCGGCAATTACTCTTACATCCACATTAATATCTTTATCCGCTCCCACGCGCGTTATCTTTCCTTCCTGCAAAGCGCGCAATACTTTGGCTTGCGCATTAAGACTCATGTCTCCAATTTCATCAAGAAATAGGGTGCCTCCATTTGCCTGTTCAAATTTTCCGATGCGCTGTTTAACAGCAGATGTAAAACTGCCTTTTTCGTGTCCGAATAATTCGCTTTCAATAAGTTCCCCTGGAATGGCAGCACAATTAACTTCCACCATCGGGCCATTTACACGGCTGCTTTTTTCGTGTATCCATCTTGCAACCAACTCTTTACCCACACCATTTTCGCCGGTTATCAAAACCCGTGCTTCGGTCGGGGCAATTTTATCGATCGTGTCTTTTATTTTTTTAATGGCGATTGATTCACCAACAATATCCTGCACCTTAGCTACTCGCCTCTTAAGGACTTTTGTTTCGGCTACAAGTGAATTTTTGTCCATCGCGTTCCGCAACGTTATCAGCATTCGATTAAGGTCCGGTGGTTTTGAAATATAATCGTAGGCGCCTTTTTTTACAGCTTCCACGGCAGTCTCTATGTTGCCATGGCCGCTTATTATAATTATAGGAACTTCGTCATTTATTTCGCGCGCGCGCTCAAGAAATTCGATTCCATCAAGTTTGGGCATTTTGATATCGCAAAGAACAAGATCGTATGTTTTGTCTTTAAATTTTTTAAGGCCTTCTTCGCCGTCGGCAGCTTCATCAATTTTATAGCCTTCATAACTGAGTATTTCGGTTAATGTTTTTCTGATACTTTTCTCATCATCAATAATAAGAATTGAAGACATATTTTTTTATAGTTTTATGGATTTTTAGCTTACTAATTTTCAAGGCAATCCTTCAAATGTAACAATTTACACCATTAACGAAGAATGCCCGTAATTCTTGTGTCTGTTTCACACAATGTTTAGCCTGGTTAAATGAATTTAAAAGAACTGTCTTTGCTAACATTACTCCGCCTCCATCATTAAATATGCTTTAATAAATCCATCAAGTTCGCCATCCATTACTGGCCCTATATTGCCCACTTCATAATCCGTTCTGTGATCCTTGATCATTTTGTAAGGGTGAAATACGTAGCTTCTTATCTGGCTCCCCCACTCTATTTTTTTCTTCGTTGCATTGTTTGCATTTAATTTTTCCTGCCGCTTGCGCATCTCTTCCTCATACAAACGGCTTTTCAACATGGTCATTGCTTTTTCGCGGTTTTCTCCCTGTGTGCGGGCCTGTTGACATTCAACTATAAAACCGGAAGGCTTATGTGTTAAGCGCACCGCAGTTTCTACTTTATTTACATTTTGGCCACCGCTGCCACCGCTTCTAAAAAAGGCCCATTCCACATCTGCCGGGTTAACTTTAATATCTACAGTATCATCAACTAACGGGTATACATAAACGCTTGCAAAACTAGTATGCCGGCGTGCATTACTATCAAACGGAGAAATGCGTACCAGCCTGTGAACGCCACTTTCCGCTTTTAAAAAGCCATAAGCAAACGGGCCGTCAAACTGAAGCGTGGCACTTTTTATTCCGGCACCTTCTCCTGCCTGGTAATCAAGTTCCGTTACGCTCCATCCCTGCTTTTCGCCATACATTCTATACATGCGTAAAAGCATTTCCGACCAGTCCTGGCTTTCCGTTCCACCCGCGCCGCTGTTGATCTGAAGAATGCCCGGCATTTCATCTTCGGGCTTATTTAGTGTGCTTTTGAATTCAGCTTCTTCTGTTGCAGTAACAGCGCTGTCGTACGCAATTTTTACTTCTTCTTCAGAAGCTTCGCCTTCTTTCCAAAAATCGAAAAGAACGGCAAAGTCATCCACCTTCGATTGCACATTATTAAACAGGTTCATCCAAAACTCATTTAATTTAATGTCTTTCAAAATAGCGGTTGCTCTTTGGTTGTCATTCCAAAAACCGGGAGAAAGGGAAAGTTGCTTGTCGTTATTTATTTTTTCTTGTCTATTAGCGACGTCAAAGAAACCTCCTCAAAACCAACAAACGGTCTCTCAAATCTTTTAATAATTCCTGTGTCATAGGGCGCAAATATAATAATGATTGTGTTAACGAACTGCGTATATCCTGACAGCCCCTTATAGTGTAGATGCCAGGGAAAATAAACGATCAAAAGTTCAATTTTAAGAAGCTTTCGTTTGAAAGGCAATTTTTTTTGAAATGAAATATTTTGATGCCCATAATTCTAATGCAACTCGTTTCTCCAGGAATAGAAATAAATAAATTTAAGACTTCACGGTAGCAAAAGTTCTCTAATAATTTTGCTCAAAAAATTGGTTTCTTTAACTTTAGATATGCTTAATGACGTATCTATCCTTTTAGAAAGAGATCTTAATAAATTAATTGACGAATTGAATTTGTTTAACGATGAAAAGGATATATGGACAACTCTTGAAGGAATATCAAACTCAGGCGGAAATTTGACGCTTCATCTTTTAGGGAATCTGAATTATTTTATCGGCGCTACTTTAAGCGGTACCGGGTATGTAAGGGAAAGGGATCAGGAATTTCTTTTAAAAGATATTTCAAGAAATATTTTGGTTGACGAAATCAATAAAACCATTTTAATTATTAAAAATACTTTATCGGTTTTGCCGGAAAAAGATCTTGAGAAAGATTTTCCTGTCGCGGTAAATGGCAAAACTTATTCAACTGCTTTTATGTTGCTGTTTATACTTTCTCATTTAAGTTACCATCTTGGCCAGGTAAACTATTTAAGAAGATTAATAGATAAAAAATGACCTGGTTTTCTTTTGATTTTCCATAAGAGATTTTAATCTTTTCAGGCGGGATAATCATTTAGTAAATTTGCAATTGTTGCAGTGTCAACTTTTTTGACGGGTATTAATATTTGATAACACCTTTCCCAATCAACCATTTATTAAATTGAGTTTTATAAAAATTACATTAACGGGATATAAAAATTATCAGTCGGAGATTTTTCATTTCGACAAAAGAATTGTAGGAATATGTGGCCTTAATGGCAAAGGCAAAACAAACCTGTTGGACGCGATAAATTATTTATGTTTCACTAAAAGTTATTTTTCAAAAACAGATGCGCTGAATATTTATTTTGGTGCAGAAGGATTTCGTCTCGAGGCTGAGTTGAGCAATGGACAAAACGGGCAAGAGAAAATATCCAGGATTGTTTGTATATATCGGTCAGCATTAAAGAAGGAATTTTATCTTGATGATATTGCCTATGATAAATTTTCCCATCACATTGGCAAGTTTCCTTGCGTAATGATTGCCCCGGATGATATTGAAATGATAACAGGCGGCAGCGAAGAGCGGAGAAAATTTCTTGACACGCTTATCAGCCAGGTGGATGCCGAATATCTTCGTCAACTGATTATCTATAACAAGGTTTTGCAACAACGAAATAGTTACCTAAAGAATGAATCTTTTCAATCTAATTTTGATGCGCAACTTTTAGATACGCTGGATGAGCAACTGGTAAGCCCCGGAAAATACATTCACAATACAAGGCAACAATTTTGTGAAAAACTTATCCCACTAGTCCAAAAGTTCTACCAGGAAATTTCCGGAAATGATGAGGTGATCTCTCTTGCTTATGCCAGTCATTTAAATGAAAATAATTTTGAAAAATTACTTAAAAATTACCGTCAAAAAGATATGCTGAGCCAGCGCACCAACACTGGTATTCATAAAGATGACCTTATTTTTTTACTTCATGATAATACTTTTAAAACACTTGCGTCACAAGGCCAGCGAAAGAGTCTTCTCTTTGCGTGCAAGCTCGCGGAGTTTGAAATTTTGTGCAAGATAAAAGGCATGCCGCCACTTTTATTGCTGGATGATGTATTTGAAAAACTGGATGAATTGCGCATGAAAAATTTGCTGCAATATGTTTGTAAAAAAAATGCAGGACAGGTTTTTATAACTGATACGCATAGGGAAAGACTGGAAAATGCATTGGCTGAATTTAACGGTGAAGTACAGATCATAGAATTGACTTCCTGAACTACCAGAAAGTTTTAAACTTTCCAATAGTTAGCGATGCGCATTTGTTACCTTTATCATATGGCTGAAATATCGATCGGAGATGCATTGAAGCAATTTCTGAAAACCAGTAAATTGAAAAGTGGTGTTCAGGCTATGCAAATAGAAGATGCGTGGGAAAAAATTATGGGTAAGACGATAGCCCGTTATACTGATAAAATTGAGATTGTAAATTCCACACTTTTTATCTCATCTTCTGTGGCTCCTTTAAAGAATGAGCTACTATATCAAAAGGCAAAAATAATACAAAGGGTAAATGAAGCGCTTGGAGAAAATGTAATTAAAGAGGTCGTGATTAAATAGCTGTTTTTTATTAAGGGTTCATCTTAATTCTTGGGTCAATAATGCCATATAAAATATCGGCCACAATATTAACGAGTACAAATATTGTAGCTGCAAAAAGGACTGAGCCCATTACAACAGGATAATCCAATTTCTCCAAAGCATCTACAGTAACTTTTCCTAAACCTTGCCAACCGAAAATATATTCAACAAAAAAAGCGCCGGCCAGCAGTTCTGCAAACCAGCCCGTGATAGCGGTAATTACCGGATTTAATGCGTTGCGAAGTGCATGGCGATAAACTACCTGGTTCCGGCTTAAACCCTTTGCATATGCAGTTCTTATGTAATCCTGGTCCAGCACATCAAGCATAGAACTCCTGGTGAGTTGCGTGATAATTGCCAATGGCCTTATACCTAAAGTAATTGCCGGAAGTATTAAGTTTTGTAACGTCAGGTAGCGTTCACCGTTAGTTTCATCAATATTAAACCAACTACCCGTTAAAGGCAGGCCCGTATAGGAATGTAGCACAATTCCAAAAACGTAAGCAATTACAATTGCCATAAAAAACGAAGGTGCAGAAATGCCGATAACGCTTGCGAAAACTGAAGAAGTATCAAGCCATGTATTTTTTTTTATAGCAGCCAAAGCCCCGAGAAAAATTCCTGCAATTGTTGCAAAAAGCATTGCGGCAAACGCAAGCATGAGCGTGCCTGGCAAAGCCGCGAGCAACACATCGACCACATTTTTTTTAGTCTGGTAACTGCGGCGCAAGTAAGGAATTTTTATTCCAACTTTATGAGCACCGCCTATAAAAAATCCGTGCAGATTCTTTTCCTTAATTTCTTTAGCCTCATAAAAGGAAATTGGTGAAACGTCATTTACGTATAATAGAAACTGCTTCCATTTTGGCTGATCGAGATAGAGTTCTCTCCGGATGTTGTCCATTGTTTTTTTATCGCCAGTTTGCCCGGCGATAAGTCGTGCAGGATCAGCAAAAGCCTGGAAAATGAAAAATACAATAACAACTACACCTGCCAGAACCAGCCCGCCGTACAATAATTTTTTTATTAAAAGCTGGAGCATTTTTCTATTTAGAATTTGTTGGCATTACTAATCAAAATTTATTGTGCCATTGCTTTTTTAAAATCTGCCCATCCCCATTTATCTTCTACCACGGGGCTATTCATAAGATATAATTCGGGGTTGGTTCGTGCGGCGGTTTTTAAAGCGGTAGCATCGAGGCTTAGCACCGGTAAATTATAATTGTGCGTGACATTAAAAAACTGTTGGGCTTCTGTTGCTTGCGATGCAATCACAAACATTGGTATATTTTTACTTTTAGCCTGGTTATAAATCGTCACGAAATTATCGAACCAATAATTAGTGCCGGTGGAAAGATCTTTTATAAATAATAAATAATATTTCCCCGGCGTATTTAAAATTGCCTCAGTAGAATCGCTGCCAGAAGTAGTTGTAAGATAAAAATCTTTTACAGGAGGTTCATTATTCATCCCTTTTTCTATAATAAAATCATCCCGTTTTATAAATTCCCACGTAGAATCGGGAAGATTCTTTGTTGAAAACTCTTGTTCTTTCCCATCTTTTTTATAAAAGAATTTAAATCCTTTTTTATCAGGAACAGCATTGGCAGGCATTTTCCTGCTGTCAATTATATTTTTTCCTTTTTTATAAGGAAGGCAATCTACTACCGGAAGATGGCGCAATACAAACCATTGAAAGCCCAGAACAATTAAAACACTAATGAATAATATAATACTATTTGCTCCCGCAGTTAGTACAGGTTTTATATATTTTGTTCCAAAGAAAATGATTAGAATAAGCGCAAACAAAATCAAATCTTTGATGAATGATTGCAAAGCCGTCAAGGGAATACAGTCACCAAAACAACCGCATGTCGCTATCTTTCCTGAAAGCATTGCATAACCAGTTAGAAAGCTGAAGAATATGATCAGCAATAAAAGCAGCCACGCAAAAAACTGTTTCCAGATACCCAATAATATTCCAACCCCAACTGCTATTTCCAATGTTATCATTATTATGGAAAAAGGAAGTGCGTAGCTATCGAGCCAATACATAAAACTGCTAAGAGAAGCATTACGCGCCCACACATCAAAAAATTCCTGCATTTTATAAGAAAGCCCTAACGGATCATTTGCCTTTACAAGTCCGGAAAAAATAAAAAGAATACCAACAAGAAATTGGGAAGTATTAACTAATATTTTCATTTTTTTTGTCTTTGATTGCTTCAGGCTTTTACCGGCAATAATATTAAGGCGAAGGCTGCATAGTTGATGATGTCAAAAAAATTTGCGTCAATACCTTCGCTTATTAATGTTTGGCCTTCGTTTTTTATTATTTGTTTTATGCGCAATATTTTTGCAATAATAAGATCAACAAAACTTTGCTGGCTCATATCCCTCCATGCTTCGCCATAATCATGGTTTTTATCTTCCATTAATTTCTTTGCCATAAAAACTTTTTCATCGTATAAGCGGGTGACTTCCTGCAACGGAACATCTTCAACTTCATCATCATTAAAATCTAGTTGAATCAGGCCGATAATACCATAATTTAAAATTCCCTTGAACTCTCCTTCGACGTCGTCTATTATTTTTTGCACACCAGTTTCCTGTATATTCCTGATGCGTTTGGCTTTTATATAAATCTGGTCTGCAATAGAAATAGTTCGGTAAACGCGCCAGGCTGTTCCGTAATCTTTTGTTTTCTTTAAAAAGATTTCCCTGCAACTTTTTATCGCGCTGTCGTATTGTTCATCAGTGGTAACTTGCATAATAATTATCGTCAAATTTAATCATAAACACACAATGTTTACGTTGAACTGTAAAGGGAAATTAATAATATTTGACAAGCCCCTCGTAATGGGTATTCTCAATGTAAACAATGATTCTTTTTACGCGGCTAGCAGGTTGCAAAATTTGGATGCCATAAGCAAAAAGGTTGATCAAATGATTGAGGAAGGCGCAGACATTATTGATATTGGTGGCCAAAGCACACAGCCCGGAAGTGAACGTGTTTCTGCAGATGAAGAATTGAAACGGGTGATGCCTGTTTTTGAAACGCTCTCAAAAAAAAACAACAATGTTTTATTATCAATTGATACCTACCATTCGGAAGTTGCAAAGGAGACAGTTCTCGCCGGAGCTTCTATTGTAAATGATATAAGCGCGGGTGAAATGGATAAAAAAATGTTGGAAACCGTTGCGACACTTGGTGTTCCTTTTATCGCCATGCATATGAAAGGTGTGCCTGAAACGATGCACCAATCAATACAATATGAAAATATCGTTAAAGATGTCCTGGACTTTTTTATCGACAAAATTTGCCGATGCCGGGACGCCGGAATTGCAGATGTAATCATAGATCCTGGTTTTGGCTTTGGTAAAACGATAGAGCAGAATTTCCAAATTTTAAAAAGCCTTGAGATATTTAAGATGCTTGGTAAACCCCTTATGACAGGCCTTTCAAGAAAATCAACAATATATAAAACGCTTCAAATTGATGCCGATGATGCACTTAACGGAACATCGGTGATGAACACAATTGCCTTACTAAATGGGGCAAATATTTTGCGCGTGCACGACGTGAAAGAAGCCATGCAGGCGGTTATACTTTTACAAGCTTACGGTAAAGCATAAACGCCGAACCCTTTTAAGGATCCGGCGTTCAAATAATAAAACTAAATTATCTTATTTGGTTTTTTGCTGCGGCTGTTGTTGTTGCTGTTGCTGTTGTTGCGCGCCTTGCTGCATTTGCTGCATCATTTGCATTTGCTTTTGTTGCTCCATCATTTTCGCACTATACTGTTCTTTGGTTAAAACATCTATAACATTTACATCAAACATGATCGGCGTATTTGGTTTAATGTCATTACCTGCTCCACGTGAACCATATGCGAGGTATGAAGGAATAAATATTCTTCCTTTACCACCTTTTTTGAAAAGCATCATTCCGTCGGACATGCCTTCAATGGAACCTTTTTGGTCAACTACAAATGTAAAGGGCTTCACAGATTTGCCCGAGGCATCGTAGCTGGAATCAAATTCATTTCCGTCCAAAGTCATTCCCCTGTAATCTACGGTAATTGCACGGCCACTGTCAATCGGGTCGCCTTCTCCGGGATTTTGGATTTCAACATACGTTCCCTTGGCGGTTTTAGTTGCTTTGATATTATTTTTTGCCAAATAATCCGACAATGTTTTATCGTCAATTTCTCTTTGCTTTAGTGAATTAATTGAATCCAGCTTCCGCATATTATCCATTGATTCAGTTCTCAAGGCTGTTACCCTGGCAGGGTCTGTAACAACGTCAATTATTTTAAAATGATAACCAAGAAAGCCTTTTTTAGCATACGGAGGTAACTGATTAAATTTCTTAATTGAATCAATTGAAGTACGGGTAATAATACTATCGCCTTTTTTTGCAGCAGTAAAAATTTCAATATACTCTGCAGGTAATTTGGTAGAATCAATTTCAATAACCTGTGCCACGGTATCAAACGGCGTTGACATTAAAGAATCATTGTAGTAACTATATGCTTTAAATTGAATAGCTGTTCCGTACTTTACTGCATCACCGCTGTTGCCGCCGATTACTTTATATTCTAATTTTCCGCCTTTGGTTTTTTTAAATTTTTGTTCTTTACAACCCGCAGCCAATATTAATATTGAAAGTACTGCCAGGCTAATTGCTTTGTTCATTTTTTATTTTTTATAATTGTTAACTGTTTAATTGCTCCTTATTTTCTTTTAAAGCTGCTTTAAATTTAAGCACCACTTCATCAAGCGTCTCCGTATTTTTTCCGCCAGCAGCATTAAAGTGCCCACCTCCATTAAAATATTTACGGGCAAAAGTATTTACGTCAAAACCGCCCTTACTTCTAAAAGAACTTTTGCGCTCGTCACCCCGATCAATAACCACCGCCGCAAGCTTGATACCTTTTATACCTAAAGGAAAATTAACAAGGCCTTCTGTGTCGCCGGTCTTCACATTAAATTTAATAAGATCAGCTTGTGGAATCGCTATCAACGCCGCATTATATTCATAAAATATTTCCATTCTATTTAAAAGAATATTACCAAAAAACCTGAACCTTCCTTCCAAAAAATTATCGAAAAGGTTTTCGTGAATCTGGCTGTGCTGTAGCCCTCTATCTTTTAGATCAGCAATCATTCGATGGACGCTTGCTGAAGTAGAATTAAACCGGAATGAACCCGTGTCCGTCATCACGCCGGCATATAAGCATTCAGCCGTTTCTGCATTAAGCTTATCAGAATTTCCACTAGCGATAACGAAATCATACACCATTTCTGAAGTGGAACTTTTATTTACATCACTCACTCCATAATCAAACGCCGTTGTTTGCGGTTGCTGGTGGTGATCAATTAATATCATGATAGCTGACGATCCTTCCAAAACCGGCTCCATTCTTTTTGTACGGCTTAAAACATTAAAATCAAGACAGAAAATTAATTGCGCCTGCTTTAAAATAGCATTGGCTTTTTCATTATGCATTTCAAAGTCTACTACCTTTTTTGATCCCGGCATCCAATTTAGAAAAGACGGCCAGTTGGTAGGTGAAATAACTGTAACTGAATGACCCAGTTGAACAAGGAAATGGTAAAGCCCCAAACCAGAACCCATAGCATCTGCGTCAGGTTTTTGATGGAACGTAATTACTACATCCGCTGGCTGTTTAATTAAATTATAGATGTCACTGATGGGTTTCATAAAAGGCTGCAAAAGTAGCTTAAAATAACCAATGAGAAAACTTGAGGATATAATATTTAGTGACGGCCATTTATTCAAAGGTTACCAGTGGCATTTTCGGAAAATCATTTAACAATACCCATTCGGAAATGTATTCCGAAATGGATATTATTAAAGGAATGTTTATGAGTTAATTACCGTTCCAGGTGTTGTTATCATAGTTTGTATCAGGGAAAATATGCTCGGGGTCAATCGTTACCGATTTAAGTTTTTCCGTGGTGTTTAATTTTTCAATCCATTTGTCGCCATTTTGCCAAATCTCTACAGGAATTTTAACCATTCCGGTTTTACCACTGATAGTTTCATATTGTAAGTAAACCGGCATTGCCATCTTGTCCAGGTTAGTGATAGTCACAAGTGCACCTTTTGAGGAATCACCCTGAACATATTTTACGTCGGTAATCGCCTGGTCCAATTTATAATTTTCAATAAACATTCCTTTCCAAAACCAACCTAAATCCTCCCCTCCCGCGTTCTCCATTGTTCTAAAAAAATCCCAGGGTGTAGGATGTTTATATGCCCATCTTTTAATATAGTTTTGAAAAGAATAGTCAAATAATTTTGGCCCGAGGATTTCATCACGTAATAATGTAAGCGCATAACCGGGCTTCATGTAAAGTGCAACACCAATATTGGCTTCTTTCAATGCATCAGGCTCACTCATAATCGGCTCAGTTTTATCACTGAACATATACTGGTAGAGAAGATTTTTATTTTGTGGCTGCGGTTTATATTCTCCATTATTAAAATCAAGATCTGCAAGGGAATTAATGAAAGTATTGAAGCCTTCATCCATCCAGCCATATTTCCGCTCATTACTTCCTACAACCATCGGAAACCAGGTATGGCCAAACTCGTGATCAGTTACACCAAAAAGCCCGCGTCCCTTAGCTTTAAAACCACAAAAAACAATGCTAGGATATTCCATACCACTAACGTTACTCGCTACATTTGTAGCAGTATTATATGGGTATTCAAACCACCTTTTAGAATAATTCTCAATACTGCCTTTTGTGTATTCCGTAGCTCTTCCCCAGGCGCTATCGCCTGCGGATTCCTCGGGATAAACGCTCATCGCTAATGCTTTTCTTCCTGAAGGCAAATTCATTCTTGCAGCGTCCCATATAAAAGCCGTTGATGCCGCCCATGAAACATCCCTTGCATTTTTTATTTTGTAGTGCCAGCTAAGTTTTTCTTTTTTAGGGCGTGAGGCCGGATCGGTTACTTCTTCTGCTGAACGTATCATTATCGACTTATCACTTTGCCTTGCCTGTGCCATTCTTTTCATTTGGATAGGCGTTAATACATCCTGTGGATTTTGCAACTCTCCTGAGCCCACAACAATTTCATTAGCGGGAGCGGTTATCGTGTAATCATAATCGCCGTAGTCAAGATAAAATTCGCCGGCCCCAAGATAGGGTAAAGTGCTCCAGCCGTTTATATCATCAAACACGCACATGCGCGGATACCATTGCGCAATTGCATAAATCTTTCCATTCTTAGTATCCTGAATTCCGGTTCTGTCAGAACCATACTTAGGAATAGAAAAAGAATAATCAATTTTGAAACTGATGGTGCCTCCATTTGCTTTCAACGGAAAAGGGAGACGTAATTGCATGCGTGTGTCTGAAACAACATTTGTCACGTTAGATTCAGTTTTTTTGTTTTTGTCTGATGAAATCAATTTGATGGATTGTATTTTAAATCCACCTTCAAATTTTGAGTTTACATCGCCATACCTGCTTCTGCCTGTGGCTGGTGTTTTCGCCTGTCCACGAGAATCAAGGTTGTAAAGATTTTGGTCAAGATATAACCATAAAAAAGGCATCACCTCAGGGCTGTTGTTTGTGTAAGTTATTATTTCGCTACCGGTAATTTTATCACTCGCGTCATCAAGCGATACTTCAATTTTATAACTCGCTTTGTTGGTCCAGTATTTTGGCCCGGGTTCGCCGTCGGCGGCCCTATATTCATTTACTGAAGAAGGATAAAAATTTGGGGTGAACAAGTCGTGCGGATCATAGGACGAGGTTGTGCTTTGCGCAGCAACTGATGCACAGGTCATAATGAGAAAACCCGTAACTAGATTTTTAAAATTCATATTTATATTTAGTTTTTATGTGGCGAAAGTATTTTGGTTTGAATATCAATAGAGAAGATTTTATTTCAACTGCATAATTCGATGATGGTTGGTCTAATCCCATTTCTTAAGAAGGTCTCTTCCCTCGTTTTTAATTCTTGCATCATCCTGAGTTTTGTCGGGCAAAGCAAGCATAGCCATAAGACTTTGCTTTGCGTTGGCTTCTTCATCTTTTTTCTTATACGCTTTGGCAAGTGAAAGGTAATTTAAAACGAAACCCGGGTTGATTGACTTCGTTTTTTCAAAGCAATGGATGGCGTCATTTATATCAGCGGGAGGAAGTGCGCCAAAAAAAAGTTTGACCGCCGTGCGCTCGAAATAATTCAGTGCATCAATTTCATAATACCATTTGCCTAATACAAACCAGGCTTTATAATTTCCTGGATCATATTTAATCGCCAGGTCAGCATATTTTTTAACATCTTTTACTGCATCTATTTTTTCTTTGCCGCTTTTGCGCAATGCATCCCTGCCCATTACCAAAGCAATTACAAAATTTGCATCTGAATAAAATGGGTTTAGGTGTAAAGCGCTGCGGGCGTAGCTTGTGGCTGCATCATAATATTTGTCCTGCTTTGACTTATCTTCTTTCAAACGGCCGCCAATCCTGCTGCAAAGTTCACTGCATTTACATAATACATAAATATTTGTAGGTTGTAATTTTAGCGCCTCTTTATAAGTAGTTATCGCCTGCGCATCATTCATTGAAGTTTCAAGGGAGTCCGCTTTTTTAATAATATCCTTTACATCCTGGCCATATAAAAAGCCAGAAAAAAGGCAAATGGTAAAAATAAATACAGCTTTCATTTTTTAGTTTTCATAGTCGATAATCCCATTAAAAGTCTTTTTGCCAGTTAACGCTGGCCTGTCCGCGAATGCCTTCAATTGGAGGAAACATTTTCTTTAAAGAAATATTTATAGATCTTACCTGGGGAAATTCATTATGAATTTCGTTACCAATATTCATCACCACAGTTTCCAATAAAGGTGTTGAAACACTCATTGTCTTTTTGATGATATTGTAGATAACTGTGTAATTAATTGTGTCTTGAATTGAGGTAATAATAGAGAGTTCTTCATGAAATTGAACGGAAGCATCAACGATATAATCGTTTCCCAATATTTTTTCTTCCTCATGTATCCCGTGGAAGGCGTTGAATTCAAGATTATTTAGATGTACTGTTATCATTGGATCTGATAAATAATTCTGGTATTATTAACTTATAAGCTTTTCGACTTTAGCCTTCTTCATTTCCTTGTCAGACCTTTGTGAGTGTTCAAGTGCGCTCAGGTACCGTTCTGCATCGAGCGCCGCCATACAGCCGCTACCAGCCGCCGTTACAGCCTGCCTGTAAATTTTATCCTGCAAATCCCCTGCAACAAATATTCCCTCGATGTTGGTTTTAGTAGAACCGGGGAGGGTGCTAACATAACCATTTTCATCCATATCTATCCAACCCTTTAAAATATCCGAGTTTGGCTTGTGGCCAATTGCCACAAAGTAAGCGCTCACGGGAATTTCTGTCTTTTCACCGGTTTTATTATTTCTAATTCTTACCGATTCTACTTTGGTGTCTCCAAGAATCTCGTCCACTTCGGAGTTCCAATAGATTTTTATATTAGAAGTATTCAACACTCTTTCCTGCATTACTTTACTCGCTCTTAGTTCGTCGCGGCGAACAATTTTATGTACTACGCTGCAAATTTTACTTAGATAAAGTGCCTCTTCAGCGGCAGTATCTCCACCTCCAACTATCAACACTTCTTTTCCTTTAAAGAAAAATCCATCGCAAACTGCGCAGGCGCTGACGCCATAACCATTCAGGCGCTGTTCACTTTCCAATCCGAGCCACTGCGCGCTTGCTCCGGTAGATAGAATTACGGAATCAGCTTCTATCCATTTGTCCTCATCTATTTCTACTTTAAATGGACGCTCAGAGAAATCGACCCTGGTTGCAAGGCCGTAGCGGATATCTGTTCCCATTCTTTTCGCCTGTCTTTCGAATTCAACCATCATTTCGGGCCCCTGCACACCATCCGGGTAGCCGGGATAATTCTCCACTTCAGTTGTAATCGTAAGCTGGCCCCCAGGTTGGATGCCTTGGTATAGAACCGGTTTCAGGTTTGCGCGTGCAGCATATATTGCCGCTGTGTAACCTGCAGGGCCGGATCCAATTATCAGGCAATGAACGTGTTCGTTTGTTGTATCCATATATTATTTAAATATTTTCAAAAGTAAACTTTTTGAGAATTAAAACCGTCCATCCTGCTGTATAGTAATCATAATTTTATTGAGGAATTAAAAGCGTTTTATAAACGGAAGAATAACCGCAGAAAGCCCCGAGGCCACCGTTGGAAATGTTTCCAAGAACTTTGTTGGGCGATGCAAAAGGATTTCCAATACTTTGATAAGCAAATTCCATGGTAAGCCAGAACTGATAGGTGGTTCGATCGATGTTGCTTAGTTTCAAGGTTACTGTATCACCACGATGAAAAAAATTCTTATCAAAAGCAAGGGGATTGTTCCGGTCTATTCCGGGGTCCACTTTAAGATCGTAGGTAGTGCCATCGATTAATTCGTCGTCAAACACAGACTGTGTACCCGGAAGAAAAGAATTGCTATTGATCTTCGTATAATACCTAACATAATTTCCAAGTCCGGGTGGATCAGTTGCACGCACCATAACTACAACTTCCGAAGTATCGGTGGTATAAGGTGCCTGTTTCCACCACAATGAATCAATTTTCTTTCCTAACGAAGGGATGGTGGTTGTTGCATTATATTGTTGCCCATTCGCAACTACATTCAAATTATAGGTGGTATTGAGTTGTCCTTTAAATGTGCCCCCACTTGTAGTTGTGTCCACTGAATAGTAGTACACGGGAAATCCAAAGGAGGTGGTAGTATATTCAATCAGTTTCTGGGTTTGTGATCCCGTTGAAACAGTAATATTTGCGTTATGTACAAATGAAGTGTCTAACGTTTCCGCGGTTATTTTGCTGAAATAATCAAAACTTTTTGAAAGAATAACAACCGGCGCCTGGTCGTTTTCGATCTTTGCATCAATAACCAAAACAGCGGGTACCACCTTAAGTTTGAAATTGATATTCTTTTCACAGGAAAATAATAGTAAGCTACAAAAGAGGAAAACCAAATATTTCATTACGCAAAATTATTGAAAATAGACCCGGCGCGAGTATAATTAACTTGTTAGTGTTGTGCAAATCCCCTCTCCATGTTGCCGTGTTATCCCAACAAAAAAGCCGCCTGTTAAAGCGGCTTGTGAAGGAATCAGTTATGTTATCCCAAATAGGCTTTGAGCGCACTGCTGTACCGCGCTTTTTGCAAACGCTTAATAGCACGTTCTTTAATCTGGCGGATGCGTTCCTTTGTTAAATCATATTTTTGTCCTATTTGCTCAATGGTTACCCCATTTTCGCCATCCAGGCCAAAATATGCATTAACGATTTCAGCTTCACGCGGGCTCAATGATTTTAACACGCGACGTATTTCATTTTTCAATGAATCATGCATGACATCCTCATCGGTTTCCCCGCCACCTTTTAAAAGATCGCCCATTGCAACATCTTCTGCTTCATGCACCGGCGCATCCAGAGATGTATGGCGGGTATTGCTTTGGAAGATGTTGTTAATTTCAGTTACGCTCATTTCAAGAATGTCAGAAAGCTCTTCGGTAGAAGGTTCCCTTTCATGTTCCTGCTCAAAAGCCATGTAGGCTTTATTTGCTTTGTTGTAGGTGCCAATTTTGTTTTGCGGCAAGCGGACTAATCTGCCCTGCTCTGCCAATGCCTGAAGAATGGATTGGCGAATCCACCAAACGGCATATGAAATAAATTTGAAACCTTTGGTTTCGTCAAAGCGTTGTGCCGCTTTAATTAATCCGAGGTTGCCCTCGTTGATAAGATCGCTTAATGAAAGGCCCTGGTGTTGATACTGTTTTGCAACTGAAACTACGAAACGTAGGTTGGCTGTTGTGAGTCGCTCTAAAGCTCTCTGGTCGCCCATTTTAATTTTCTGTGCTAAAATAGTTTCCTCTTCCGGAGTGATCATCCCAATCTTTGAAATTTCCTGTAGATATTTCTCAACTGCCTGTGAATCGCGGTTGGTAATCTGGGTAGCAATTTTAAGTTGCCTCATGTTTGTATATAGTTAATAATTAGAAGACAATTTAAGGACACAAATGTTGGGGGAAATGATGCAAAAGATGTGTTAATAATTAAATGTTCTTTTGACATGTGCAAATTTACAACTCAAATTCCGCATTTCATAACGATTACTTAAATTAGTTGACGATATGTGTAACTTTTATGACGAAATATTAAGAAACAGATGTTAAAGGGTATTATATATGATAATTTATTAAATCGTCTGTATTGAAATCTTCAATAATTTCGCGCAATGATAAATTACCGGTCTGATACTTTTACCAAACCGTCACCATTAATGCTGGAAGCTATGTTTACAGCCGAAGTTGGTGACGATGTTTTCGGAGAAGATCCGTCAATAAATGCCCTCGAACTACTGGCAGCAAATATGTTTAGCATGGAAGCTTCCCTGTTTTGCCCCAGCGGTACCATGACCAACCAGATAGCCATCAAATGCCATACCCAGCCCGGTGACGAGGTGATTTGCGAAAAGATGAGCCATGTTTATATTTATGAAGGCGGGGGAATTGCGTTTAATTCAGGATGCCAGGTAAAAGCAATTGACGGTGACAGGGGACGAATTACAGCACAGCAAGTTATCAATGCAATCAATCCTGACGATGTACATAAGGCTATCACGCGGCTGGTAAGCCTTGAAAATACTTCCAACCGTGGTGGTGATAGTTGCTATAAACTATCTGAAATACAATCGATTAAAGCGGTTTGCCTGGAAAATAGCCTTAAACTGCACCTGGATGGTGCGCGCCTCTTTAATGCAATCGTGGAAAACGAAGAAGACCCCATGGAATATGGAAAGCTTTTCGACAGCATTTCAGTGTGCCTGAGCAAAGGATTAGGCGCACCTGTTGGAAGTATTTTGCTGGGCAGCCAGGAATTCATACACCGGGCAAGGCGGGTTAGAAAAGTATTTGGCGGTGGTATGAGACAGGGAGGTTACCTGGCCGCAGCAGGAATTTACGCGCTAAAAAATAATATTAGCCGATTAAACCTGGATCACCTTCGGGCGAAAGATATTGCGACAGCACTACTAAAAAAACCGTTTACAGGTAAAATGATGCCGGTTGAAACTAATATTATCATTTTTGAAGTAACCGGCAACTATAGCGCGAGATCCCTGGCGGAGGAATTCGCAAAGCATGAGATTGCTGTAATGGCCATCTCAGGCACGCAAATAAGAATGGTGCTGCATCTCGACGTGACGGAAGAAATGGCTCGGCAGACGATAGACATTATTGAGATGCTTTAATGGTCGTCTATTGTGCTACTGATATGTAAAGGAAATTTTTATTGAAATTAATCAGGCGGCAGGTTAATTCTTATTTCTAACTTTTTGCTGGCATGCATAGTTGCTTTATGCACTGTTGATACTTTATCTATGCCTTTGATACGCTTGATCCATGTAGTAGATTCTGCGGAGCTTTTAATTAAATTTTCACAATTATTTTCCATGAAGGGAAACATACTAAGTGCTAATTTATTTTATTTGCAGTAATGTCTTGTTTATTTTCATGGAAGACTTATTTCAACCCGATCGCTCCGCTCGGTTGTGCGGGCCAACGCGACCGACGCTTCATAACTAAGCCGTGGATTTTTCTTTTTCAAATGTTCTTTTTTGCACAAAATGCCTCGATGTTTTTTCTGGAAACATATATTATCCGGTTTAATAGTGAGTGCTCATATATTTTTATTCTCAGCAATGTCTCGCGTAGCGGACGTTGCGCCTGTATCCCAGCATGTCCCACACATTGGAAGTTGTGCCTGTTTCTCTCCAAAGTCGCGCGGAGCGGAGGTTAGGTCTCAGACAAAAAAGGTTGAAGGTTGAAGGGAGGTTTAAGGTTCAAGGTTGAAGGGAAGATATGGTGTTCATAAACGCAACGTCCACTACGTGAGACATTGCTTAGAAGGGGCTTTTTGAAGGTTGAAGGTTGACGGAAGGTCTACTACGTGAGATTGCTTTGTAGGAGGTCTAATATTTAATAATCAACACTCAACATTCAAGACTTATTTCAACCCGATCGCTTCGCACGTTTGTGCGGGCCATTGCCACCGAAGTACATAATTGTTTTCAAAGATTTTACTTTTGGAAATATCAAATACCGGGGTTTGGGATTTCGCCTGTCAAATATTTAATAATCAACACTCAACATTCAATAATCAATATTCAAGGTTGAACAACCTGATTGAATAGAAGCTGTCTCCTGCCCTATCCTACTTACAAATGAAATTTAGTGCTGCTCCGCTAGTTTGGGTGATTTGAAAAAAACGGGATGACTTATTCTCAGCAATGTCTCGCGTAGCGGACGTTGCGCCTGTATCCCAGCATGTCCCACACATTGGAACTTGTGCCTGTTTTTCTTCAATGTCGCGCGGAGCGGAGATTAGGTCTCAGACAAAAAAGGTTTAAGGTTCAAGGTTGAAGGTTGAAGGGAGGTTTAAGGTTCAAGGTTAAAGGGAAGATCTGGTGTTCATAAACGCAACGTCCACTACGTGAGACATTGCTTAGAAGGGGCTTTTTGAAGGTTGAAGGTTGACGAAAGGTCTACTAAGTG
>JBBRSV010000077.1:0-23912 GCA_038245055.1 Chitinophagales bacterium
TATGCAGTTGGAGGGTGCTGAAGACCATGTAATATTGATGGATACAGTAAGTAAACGTTACAGTGCCTGTGGTGCCAGGATTGGTGCTTTCATAACTCACAATAAGGAAGTATTGCAAACCGCTATGAAATTTGCACAGGCAAGATTAAGCCCTCCCAGCTTTGGCCAAATTTTAGGTGAAGCGGCGGTAGATTTACCATCAGATTATTTTGAAAAACCTAAAGCTGAATATCAATTAAGAAGAGATACAATTGTAAAACGTCTCAATGCTATACCGGGGGTATTTTGCCCCAATCCCGGAGGCGCTTTTTATGCTATGGCTTCCTTACCCATTGACGACACCGATACTTTTTGTCAATGGTTACTGGAATCCTTCAATTACAATGGAGCAACTCTTATGCTTGCACCTGCCACAGGTTTTTATAGTACAGAAGGCCTGGGGAAAAATGAAGTAAGATTGGCTTATGTATTAAACGTAGATGCTATCAATCATGCTATGGATTGCCTGGAAAAAGCACTGGAAGTATATCCTGGAAGAATAGCGGTAAAATAATAATTCCTTTCACTTTTAGCATTGCCATTTTTCTGCAATGTATTATCTTCGCTGCCCAAAATGTCGGGGTAGCTCTCCCGATAGCTATCGGGAGGTTAGAGCATCGGATTCATATCCGCCTGAGGCGGACGAAGGTTCAAGTTCACTCTCCGATATAAATTAGTTCTTTAAAAATAAAAATGTCGGGGTAGCTCAGCTGGTTAGAGCATCGGATTCATAACCCGAAGGTCGGCGGTTCAAGTCCGCTCCCCGATACTAAGTTGAAATCCTTATCAGATAAGCTTTTCAGCATATTTTAAAATCCCTCTTGCTCTGTAGTATTATAAAACAGTTAATAAAACAGTTAATAATGCTACTACTTAATGGCTGCTCCTGCAGCGAACCCTCCGTTTATCCAACTAACTGGGAAAAGCCCGGTGCTTCTGTCAAATGCGATTGGTATATTCAATATTATTTTTGCGATCCAATCTTTAAAGAGAAATATAAAAACGGTAAATTGTTTATTGTGAAAGGTGGCCTCAATCGTTTAAAAACTTTGGCAGAAAGAAGGGAGGCTGTAAAAATCCTGATGGGTGAATTGATTTATTTATTAAAGAATGAAGGTTATAACCCTATAACTAAAATCAAACTCCCTTCTTTCCAAAATGATTATGAAATAGAACCTTCTACTCAATGGCTTGTTGCCCTTGAAAAAGTAAAAACTAAAATTAAGTTAGAGAAGTCAACTATCTCTGACATGAAAAGCTGTTTATCGAAGATTAGTAAAGCTACCGCCGCGTTAAGATTTTCCACAATTCCAATCTCTGAAATCAGACGTAAGCACATAAAAATTATTTTTGAATACCTGGAAGCTAATGACAATCTTTCTGCGCACAGATTTAATAAATACAGGTCTTATTTAATGATTCTTTTTAAGGAGCTATTGGAATTGGAAACAATTGAAAGTAACCCTGTTCGCGACCTTTCAAAAAGGAAAACAATTAAAAAACTTAGAGAAGTACTATCCGATAAAGAAAGGGAAAAAATAGATAAATATTTGAAATTAAATTTTTACACTTTCTGGAGATTCATGATTATTTTTTTTCATTCAGGCGCAAGAGAAAATGAGATGCTGGCATTACAAGCGAAAAATGTTGATATTGAGAAACATCGATTTAAAATTTTAATAAAAAAAGGAAGCCAACAGAGAGAAGTTTATCGGACAATTAAGGATATCGCTTTACCATTGTGGATTGAAATTCTAAAAGATGCAAACCCGAAAGATTATATTTTTAGTGTAGGATTAAAACCCGGGACAAAGAAAATTATTAGAGAACAAATTACAAGACGCTGGTATGTGCATGTAAAGAAAAAGTTGAATATCTCAGCAGATTTTTATAGCCTAAAACACTTGAATATTGATGAAACTGCTGACGCATTAGATATAAAGGATGCCTCAGTAATGGCAGGCCATACGACACCTGTAATTACTATAGAACACTATGCATTAAACGAAAAGCAAAGGCAACATGAACGCCTACGTAAAGTGCATAACTCTTTTGTATAAAAATTTAACTGTATCAGGAGTTTTTGGGATTCTGTAAAGACAACTTCATTAATAATTTATCCATATCATTATTAATAGTCTTTTGCATTTCTTTTATTAACTCCTCAATCTGGCTACCGACAGCTACAGGATTATTAGATTTTTCGGAAACCATATCAATGGAAAAGTGATCACTAAAAATATACATCGCCGCAATATCTTGAGAGTATAAATAATTAACTATATCAAAGACGGTGTTAATGTTACCCCCAATTCCCCTTTCCAACCTGGAGAGTAAAACTTGTGTAATGCCTAATTTTTCTGCTAAATGAGCTTGTGTCATCAACAGGACCTCCTCTCTTATCAGTTGCACTCTGTTCCCGAACTCTTGCATATTCAACATAGCTTCAATTTTAGACTTTTTATTTCAGATAAATATTCTTACAAATATAGATTTAAAAATTAAGGGAATTAAAACTCAACTATGGATTCAGAATCTAATCTTTTTTTTATCTTTTTTGAAAAACAATCAACGTTTTCAAAAAACATTCTACGTCAAAAGATTGCTTTTGTTTTCGAGAAGCAAAATATTTTTTATCATCTGAATTTTTAATTGAAATTTCTTAATAAATTTTACGCTTCTCATCATTCGGAAATTAATTAAAATGTGAATTTGTAAATGGCAAAAATATAAAAGGAGTAAAGGGTATAAATAAACTTTAAGAATTAGTAAAATCGTTTTTAGGAAAACGTCCAGTTTTTAATCTAAACCGCATCATTTGCTTTTAGTCTTAAATCTCGAAATAAGCCCAGATGTAATTAATAAATAAGGCCTTTATCGTTTCATATTGTGGATTATTTATACTTCTTCGCAGACTAAATATTGAATTAAAATCATGGATTTAATAATTTAATAATGATTAAGATCATACTTTATTAAATTCCAGCTTCCTATTTTTGCAGAATCATTAAGTTTTTTCTCTTTTTGTGAAATAGAAATTCTTATTGCAACTTTCATCTTATAATTAATTTTAGACTCGCTGAATCAGTGAAAAAAATTACCGTCATATTACTCCTGAGCTTATACTCCTTTTCTACTTTAGGATTAAGCCTGAGAAGTTTTTATTGTTGCGGTAATTTGAAATCAGTAGCGGTGTCAATTATGCAGGATGAACAAAAACAATGTTCCAATGGTGATAATACAAGTGATTGCTGCAAAACAAAATTCCAGTTTTTTAAAATAAAGGATAGTTATGTTACCGCTGATGTAGTAAATTCACCTGATTTACACTTTATTGATTTTTATTTAATTTACTCATCATTTAAGTCAGTAAATTATTTTTCACAGGACATTCATATTCCTCACCGGAGCAATGCACCGCCGCTTCTTCATTCGGTTCCTGATTATATTTTCAATTGCGTTTTTAAAATCTGATTCTCTCTATCCAATCTATCGGACAAAGCATGCTTTATAATTTGCTTCTACGTCCCTGTGTCATTTTACATTTTTTAATATTCCTTATTATTCCGCTGAGTTTAAAAAAGCCTTCCTGGCTAAATTGACATGGAAGTGCAAAAGATGAAAGAACTAAATAATCAACAATGGTAAATAAATTAATTGAACTCTCATTACGCAACAGGTATATTGTTTTGGCATTAGCATTAGGCCTTTTCGTCTGGGGCTTATTTGCTGTACAGAAAAATCCGGTTGATGCTATTCCTGATTTAAGCGAAAACGAAGTAATCGTATTCACCCAATGGACGGGGCAAAGCCCTCAGATTATGGAAGATCAGGTTACCTATCCTTTGGTGAGTAACCTTCAGGGCGTGCCAAAAGTGAAAGACATACGCGCCACATCCATGTTCGGTATGAGTTTCGTGTATGTAATCTTTGATGATGACGTGGATATTTATTGGGCACGTACACGGGTACTCGAAAAATTGAATTATGCGCAACGCCTGTTGCCACAAGGCGTAACACCTACTCTTGGCCCCGACGGAACCGGCGTGGGGCAAATTTTCTGGTATCATCTGGATGCGCCAAAATTGGATTTGGGCGAACAAAGGGCTTTGCAGGACTGGTATATAAAATTCGCATTGCAAACAGTACCGGGTGTGGCTGAAGTGGGTTCGTTTGGTGGCTTTGAAAAGCAATACCAGATAGTGGTGGATCCTTTAAAGCTACAGTTCTACAATATTTCCATGATGGATGTAATAAAAAAAGTACGCGCCAATAACAATGATGTAGGAGGAAGAAAATTAGACATGGGCGGCATGGGTTACATCATCCGGGGATTGGGCTATATCAAAAACAAAAACGATATAGAAAATATTGCACTAGGGAACAATAATGGAATTCCCGTTCGTGTAAAAGACATTGGCACAGTGCAAATGGGTGGAGACTTACGCCTCGGCATTGTTGACGCGAATGGAAACGGCGAAGTGGTAGGTGGTGTGGTGATAATGCGGTATGGAGAGAATGCGGATAAGGTAATCCAATTGCTGAAGAAAAAAATGGCTGATGTACAGAAAGGTTTGCCGGAAGGAGTGTCATTTAAAATAGATTATGACCGAAGCAATTTAATTGAAGCGGCTATTGATAATATTAAGGACAAATTGATAGAAGAAATAACGATTGTATGTATTGTAGTTATCCTGTTTCTTCTAAACTGGCGAAGTGCTTTAAGCATTATTATACAAATCCCTATAACGATTGCCATCAGTTTCATTCTACTCAATGCATTTGGTTTCTCGTCCAACATCATGTCTTTAACAGGCATTGCATTAGTGATCGGTGTTATAGTTGACAACGGCATCATCATGAGCGAAAATGCCTATAGTAATTTATCAGAATGGCAAAACAGCCATTCATCAAATCAATCTTCATGAATCAGGAAAAAAGCAGAAATAAAAAATCGACAAAGCGGAGTTATTATAAAATCCCTGCCGGTGAAAGGATGAATATTATTGAGCGTGCCTCCAAGCAGGTATCCCGTGGTGTTTTCTTTTCAACCGTTATCATTATCACTTCGTTTCTCCCTGTCTTTTTGTTGACCGGGCAGGAAGGTAAATTGTTTCATCCGCTTGCCTACACCAAAACATTCATCATGGTTATTGATGCTATTTTGGTAATAACGCTTGCTCCGGTTCTGATCTCCTTTTTTATGCGAGGCAGGTTTAGGCCCGAAAGTGCCAACCCTATAAACCGTTTTTTAGAAAAAGTATATGAACCGGCTATCCGAACCTGCATCAAATGGCGCAAAACAACGATGGCTGTAATGATTATTGCGCTTGCTGTCAGTGTGCCCATGATAATGAGCCTGGGAACAGAATTCATGCCACCATTAGATGAAGGAAGCATTCTTTTTATGCCGGTTACTTTGCCCGATGTATCTAATGCTGAAGTAAAAAGAATTTTGCAGGTGCAGGATAAAATTCTTGCAGCAGATCCGGAAGTAAAATCTGTTCTGGGAAAGGCGGGAAGGGTCAATTCGGCCACCGATAATTCCCCGATAAGTATGATTGAAACTATTGTAATGCTCAAGCCGCGAAGTGAATGGCGTAAAGGAGTTACCAAGGACAGTATCATCAATGAACTCAACAGCAAATTGCAAATACCCGGTGTAACCAATGGGTGGACACAGCCAATCATTAACCGTATCAATATGCTTTCAACGGGCATCAGGACTGACGTGGGCGTAAAAGTATATGGACAAAACCTGGACAGTATTTACGCTTTTGCACAAGTGATAAAAAATGATCTTCAGGGTATTCCTGGCATTAAAGATTTATACGTAGAACCGATCACAGGAGGAAAATACATTGATATAAATCTTAACCGTGAAGAAATGGCCCGCTATAATTTAAGTGTGGATGATGTAAATGCCGTAATTGAAAGCGCTTTGGGTGGAGCACAAATTACCACAACGGTTGAAGGTAGGCAACGCTTTTCTGTCAATGCAAGATTTGGGCAGGATTTCCGGAACAACATGGAAGCACTGAAGCGTTTGCAGGTACAAACATCCAGTTTCGGGCCTATACCGCTGGGGGCGTTGGCAGATATAAAAATCACGGAGGGCCCGCCAATGATTAATTCTGAAAATGCTTTGTTGCGGGGTACCGTTCTATTTAATGTGAGAGGAAGAGATTTGGGTAGTACCGTCAAAGAAGCACAACAAAAATTGAACAGCGCTATCGGTAAAATGCCCAAAGGGTTTTTTATTGACTGGAGCGGCCAGTACGAAAACCTGATCAGCAGTGAAAGGACTTTAAAACTGATCATGCCTATTGTGCTTGTTATTATTTTTTTCAGTATGTATTTCGCGTTTAATTCGGCACGCGAAGCGTTATTGAGTTTAATCTCACTTCCCTTTGCACTTATTGGGGGCGTCTTTATAATTTACTTCTGGGGGGTGAACTTGTCCGTAGCTGTAGCGGTTGGTTTTATTGCTTTGTTCGGGCTTGCGGTGGAAACAAGTGTTGTAATGGTTATCTATCTTAATGACGCCATGCAGCAACTCATTGCCAAAAAAGGAAATTCAAGAGATACTATAACAAAAAATGACCTGCGACAACATACTATAAGCGGTGCTACCAAAAGATTGCGCCCTATCATAATGACGGTGAGCGTTTCGCTATTTTCGTTGGTTCCTATTTTATGGAGCAATGGCGTTGGCAGCGATGTAATGAAGCCAATTGTGCTGCCAATGGTCGGTGGCGTCATCACTTCAGCCATTTATGTATTACTGGTAATGCCGCTTATTTTCCTAATGAGTAAAGAATATGAGTTGAAAAAATATGGAAAGATTGAAGAAATCGAAATAAAACATTAATTGTCTGAATTATGTCCCGATAGCTATCGGGATATTGGATTAGTGGATTATAAGATTAAACACATTTAAAAAATGGAAACAATGAAACATTTGCATCATATATCAAATTTAAAATTAAAGAAGCAAACAAGCTATAAGCGAAGCTTTCTTCAAATCCTCACCATCCTGTTGACCTTACAAATTCTGGTTGCGAAATCATCGGCGCAAACATTGCAACTGAATGACATATTAGATAGTGTTCAACATTCTTATCCTTCATTAAAAATGTATGATGCAGAAATTCAGTCCCAGGATGCAAAAGCTAATGGAGCACGAAACTGGGGGCCACCACAGGTTTCGGCTGGTTTTTTTATGACTCCTTATAATATTGCTCTCTGGAACGGAAGCAAAGCAGATGGCGGCATGCCTGCGCAAAGTGGTATGGGAAGTTTTATGATTAGCGCATCGCAAATGTTCCCCAACAAAAAATACATGGACGCTAATGAAGAGTATATGAAAGCCATGTCATCCGTCACTAAAGAAAATAAAGAGGCAGCATTAAACAATTTATTTGCCGCCGCAAAAAAGAATTATTATGAATGGATAGTCATTGAAAAAAAATTATCCATTCTGGATGAAAGTGAAAAGCTTTTGCGCTTTATGATTACCAATGCGGAAACAAGGTATAAAAATGGCCTGGGTAAAATAAGCGCTTATTATAAAGCGAAAGCATCGCTTGGCAACATTCAAAATATGCGCGTGGGATTGCAAAATGAAATCCTGCAAAAGAGAATTGCATTGAATACTTTAATGAACCGGAATAAACTTCAGGATTTTTCTGTTGACACCAATTATGTAATCAAAGATTATTCATCAGTGGTTTTCGACAGCACCTTATTTTATAAAAAAAGGAGTGATATAAAAGCAATCAATCAAAATATTCAACTTGCTTATTTGAAACAGGATATCGAACGACAAAGCATGAAGCCTCAGTTTGGCGTGCAATTTTCCCACATGTTTCGCTATGGAAATGCACCAATGTTATTTAGCTTAATGGGAACAGTAAAAATTCCGATGAATTGGTCAACAAGGGCAAATAAAGCAAACATTGAAAGTTTACATTTTAAAGCTCAATCGCTGGAAGAACAAAAAGCATCCATGGCAAATGAGTATTCAGGTTTAGCCTACCAAATGCAGCAGGATATAGTGTCGAAGAAAAAACAAATCCAATTGTTTGAAGATAATATTATCCCGGCACTTCGGAAAAATTATCAAAGCACACAATTGGGATACGAGCAAAACACAGAAGAATTATTTGAACTATACGATGCCTGGGAAACACTGAATAACACACAACTCGAATACATCAACCAGTTGCAACAACTATTAGATATGCAGGTTGATTTGGAGAAATTATTACAAATAAAATAAAGCAAAATGAAAAGAAAATTTTGGATATACCTTTTTATGATAACTATTGTTGTTTTCTTCATTCAGGCATGCAATAGTAAACCAACAAATAATGCAGAAAACGCTTCTACTGCCGGGAATGTAAAACCTGTCGCGCTTAAAAATATTCAGCTCGGGAGTTTACTCAAACCGACGAATGAATTTGTGGTGGCCTCGCTGCCGGTTACCACGCCGCAGGAAAGCAACATCAATATTTCCGTAAATGCTTATGGAGTTATTGAAGCGGATACAAGAGCTACAGGCGCTGTGTCTGCAACGGTTTCGGGGCGAATAGAAAAACTGTATCTGCGTTATCGTTTTCAAAATGTAGCTGTCGGACAAAAAGTAATGGAAATATACAGCCCTGAAATAGTTACTGCGGAGGAAAATTTATTATTTCTATTGAAACAAGATGCGGGCAATACGTCTTTCATAAATGCAGCAAAACAAAGATTATTGTTGCTTGGTATGAGCGCCGCAGAATTAAATAAAGTAATTGAAACAGGAAAACCTTTGTACAGCATAAGTGTTTATAGCAATTACAAGGGCCATGTGATGAACAATGGTATGAATCAGAATGAAATGAATATTTCTTCATCGGAAACACAGGAATTACCATTAAAAGAAGGCATGTATGTCAATAAAGGGGAAACGCTTTTCAATATCATGAACCACATGAAAACATGGGCGGCTTTACAGATTTTTCCTGAGCAGCAATCGCTTATAAAAAAAGGCGATGCCGTACAAATTATTTCTGAAACGGATACTGGTGCTGTCGTAAAAGGAAAGATAGATTTCATTGAACCTTTCTTCCGAAGCGGTAGCAAAACACTTACCGCCAGGGTAAATTTTGAGAATAAAAACAGGCTCACTCTTGGCAGCCAGGTAACGGCAAAAATTTTTACCGGAAAAAAGAAAGGTTTGTGGTTGCCCCAAACAGCCATCCTAACGCTTGGCATGAACGATGTTGCATTCCTTAAATCGCAGGGAGGTTTTGCAGCGCATAAAATAACAACAGGTATGCGTACAGGCGATAAAGTACAAATCCTTTCCGGGTTAAATGCTACTGATACCGTTGCTGCAAATGCGCAGTATTTAATAGATAGTGAAAGTTTTATTCAAACAGTTTCAAAATAAATATTATGAAAAGAGATTTTTTTAAAAAATATTTTTTGCCAGCCACCATTAGAAATATGAAGTTCCCTTTCTTTCTGAAGCGACTCTTTCTAAATTCAATCCTAAGTTTAGGATTCGTTATACTTGCGGCAGCTATATTTTCTTCCTGCAAAGAAAAAAAGAAGGCAGAAACAGCAGTCGTAAAAAAAGATGTTTATTATACTTGCAGCATGCATCCGCAAGTACATGAAGACCATCCCGGCAATTGCCCCATCTGTGGTATGAAATTAATCCCTGTTACAAAAAAAAGTATGAGTACAGGCATGGGGACAGATAAATCAACGCAAGTTCATCTAAGTGCCGAACAAATTCTCCTGGGAAATATCAAGGCGGATACAATCGGAAATGGAAACTTTGGAGACCAATTAGTACTAACAGGAACCCTCAATTTTAACCAGGATAAACTTTCTTCTGTAAATGCAAGATTAGAAGGAAGAATTGATAAATTATATTTTAAAAATATTGGCGATTACGTGAGAAAAGGAGATAAGCTTTACGACCTTTATAGTGAACAACTGAACAATGCAAAACAGGAATATGTTACCGCATTAGAACAGCAGAATACCGTTGGGAATTCACTGATTAATTATGGTGCATTAGTTGAAAGCGCTAAAACAAAATTGCTCTTATGGGGAATGACGGAAGGTCAGATTAACCAACTTGCCCAAAGCAAACAGCCATCAACGCATACTTCATTTTACAGCACAGAAGCAGGATACATTACTGCACTAAATACACAGGAAGGAGATTATGTAATGGAAGGTGGCACGGTGGTGCAGCTTGCCAACCTTTCAACGCTTTGGGCCGAGGCGCAGGTATATACCACCCAAATGCCTTTAATACATAAAAGTGAGAATGCAACCGTGCAAATCCCTGACATGAATAATGAGACCATCAATGGAATCATTGACTTTGTAAATCCTGAAATAAATCCTGATACAAGAATCAATCTGGTACGTGTTATCATATCCAATAAAAATAATGAGTTGCATCCGGGCATGCCAGTCTATATCACTATCAATAACAAACAGCATCATTCTATTATGGTTCCTTCCAATGCGGTTTTGAGAGACAGCAAGGGCGCAACTGTTTGGATACAGACAAAACCCGGTGTTTATGAAATAAGGATGGTAAAAACTGGCATTGCTGAAAATGACGCAATTGAAATAACGTCGGGGCTTACCAAAGGAGAAGTGGTTGTAACAAGCGGAGCATATTTACTTAATAGTGAATATATTTTCGAACGAGGGGCTAATCCAATGGCGGGAATGAAGATGTAGATAAAGCCTCTGAAGAGAGGAACAAAAAATAAACATTAATTAATATAAAAATTATAAAAAAGGAGGATTTAATTATGAGAGCAATTAAAGCATTTATCCGACGAAATATGGCAGATGAAGTGGTGATGGCTTTGCGCAATGCAGGGTTCATGAGCGCTTCTATGTCAGACGTGGAAGGAACCGGAAAATTTACAACCGGCGATGTGCAAATTTTTAATTTACCGGCAAACTATAGCAAAATGACAAAGCTTGAAATAGTATGCAAAAAAGAGGATGTTGAGAGCATTATTGAAGTCATTCATAAATATGGCAGCACAGGAGAAAAAGGTGATGGAATGATTTATGTATCCGAGGTTATTAAGGTTTTTAAAATAAGAACCGGGCTTGAAAGTCTGGAAGATATTGAGAGAAATGAAAAGAAGTGAAAAACCTGATAGATTCCTCAAATTTTATAAATATTATCAGTAATTGTGTAACAATAGCCCTCGACAACTATGGTAACTTTACTAAAACAAAATAAACGACATGGCTTTGAAAAACGATATCACAATAGACCTGCCATTAGAAGGCGTGGAAAGTGAACACTGTGCCCTGATTGTTGATAAAGAATTAAGCAAAGTGCCCGGTATCACTTCTCATAAAGTAGAACTTAACAACAAGAGAGCTGTTATTACTTCCAATGATGAATTAGAAACAGTACCCAAAGCAGTAAAAGCTATTCGTGATGTAGGTTACGATGTAGATACAATAAAAAAATCGTTTCCAGTTCTTAATATGACTTGTGCGTCCTGTGCAAGCAGCACGCAAAGTATTTTAGAAAATCAGCCCGGTGTAATTAATGTTGCGGTAAATTATGCAAATGCAACCGCATTAGTGGAGTACATTCCTACAATCACAGGCCCTGATAAATTAAAAGCTGCATTGCAAAGCATTGGTTATGATTTAATGATTGATGAAAGCGAAGAAGCCAAGGACGCATTAGAGGATCTGCACAAAAAGAAGTTTCAGATACTGAAAAATAAGACAATAGGCGCTATTGTGATATCCATTCCCATAGTAGCCATAGGGATGTTCTTTAGGAATATTCCTTATGCTAATTATATTATGTGGGCATTGGCTACACCGGTCCTTGCCCTCTTCGGGCAGCAGTTTTTTGTTAATGCCTGGAAACAGGCAAAGCATCGTTCTGCCAATATGGATACCCTGGTCGCATTAAGTACCGGCGTTGCTTATTTGTTTAGCGTTTTTAATACCTTATTTCCATCTTACTGGCAAAGCAAAGGCTTACAGGCACACGTTTATTTTGAAGCGGCAGCAGTAGTTATCGCTTTTATAATGTTAGGTAAAATGCTGGAAGAAAGAGCGAAAGGCAATACATCTTCTGCCATAAAAAGACTAATGGGACTGCAACCTAAAACAGTTACAATAGTACATGAAGGCGGCCATCAAACGGAAACGCCGATAGCCAGTGTAAAAGTGGGTGATACTCTGTTAGTAAAACCGGGAGAAAAAATTGCGGTAGATGGAACGGTGAGCAATGGTAATTCTTTTGTTGATGAAAGCATGATCAGTGGTGAACCTATTCCGGTTGAAAAAACAAAGAAAGATAAAGTATTTGCAGGGACGATTAATCAAAAAGGAAGTTTTCAGTTTGTTGCTGATAAAGTGGGTGGCGATACGGTGTTAGCACAAATTATCAAAATGGTGCAGGAAGCACAAGGTAGCAAAGCGCCTGTACAAAAACTGGTAGATAAAATTGCAGGAATTTTTGTTCCCATTGTTATTATAATTGCCATTCTTAGTTTCATTACCTGGATAATTTTAGGAGGAGAAAACGGATTGACACATGGTATGCTGGCATTAGTTACCGTATTGGTTATCGCCTGTCCTTGTGCGTTAGGTTTGGCTACGCCAACCGCTATCATGGCCGGCATGGGTAAAGGTGCTGAAAATGGTATTTTAATTAAAGATGCAGAAAGTCTTGAACTGGCTAAGAAGGTAAGCGCAATTATCCTTGATAAAACAGGAACCGTTACCGAAGGTAAACCAGTGGTAACAGATACTCTTTGGCTAAACAATGACGAAAGTCAGTTGCCTGTTTTATTATCTATCGAAAAACAATCAGAGCATCCTTTAGCAGAAGCGGTGATAAAGCATTTTCAGAATATAACACTTTTGCCGGTGCAGCATTTTGAAAGCATTACAGGCTTTGGTGCGAAGGCACAGGTAAATGAACAAACGTATTTTATTGGCAATGCTGCCTTATTAAAAGCAAACAATATATCTATTGCTTTACCTTTAGAAAATACAGCGAATAAATGGCTCACACAGGCAAACACCGTTATTTATTTTACTGATGGTAAACAAGCCCTTGCAATCATTGCTATTGCAGATAAAATAAAGCAAACATCAATAGACGCGGTAAGCCAACTGCAAGCTGCGGGGATAGAAGTTTATATGCTTACAGGCGATAACCCGTCAACAGCTAAGGCTATTGCAGAACAGGTAGGAATAAAAAATTACAAAGCGGAAGTATTACCTGCTCACAAAGCCGATTTTGTAAAAGAATTGCAACAACAGGGCAAAGTAGTAGCGATGGTTGGCGATGGCATCAATGATAGCAATGCATTAGCACAAGCTGATGTTAGTATTGCCATGGGAAAAGGAAGTGACATAGCAATGGACGTTTCGAAGATGACCATCATTTCATCTGATCTTTCTAAAATTCCGCAAGCGATAAAACTGTCAAAGCATACCGTTGCCACTATTAAACAAAACCTTTTTTGGGCGTTTATTTACAACGTGATTGGTATTCCAATTGCTGCAGGTATTTTATATCCCTTTAATGGTTTCTTACTAAATCCTATGATTGCTGGTGCTGCAATGGCGCTTAGCAGCATCAGTGTAGTTACCAACAGTTTACGATTAAAGTCTTTAAAGCTGTAATACAAAAAATATGGAAAAAAATAAGAGTAAACAATCTAAATCAATTTTACATCACCATAAATAATAAAATAATGAAATCAATTGAAGTAAAAACAAACATCATGTGCGGTTCCTGCATAGCGAAAGTCACACCTGTATTAAACGAAACTTTTGGACAGGACAACTGGAAAGTGGATACCCAAAATCCAAAGAAAATCCTGACAGTTTCGGCGGAAAATGCCAATGAGACCGATGTAATTAAAGCAGTTGAAAAGGCGGGCTACAAAGCGGAAGAATTATTGAGTTAAGTCTTTATCAAAAAATCATGCCCAAATTTGGGTATGATTTTTATTAACTTGTATAATTCGGTAACGGAAATAAAATCTACTTTTGCAATTCATCAATGAAGAAAATTAAATCTATACAATTCAAAGCAGCTTTCCTTTTGATTGCATTCTCTCTGAATACGATTATTGGGTTTGCGTGTGCCGTCGGATTAGATATGGGTTATAATTCGCATCATCATCACGATGAAGAAGTAACGAAAGTTGCTGTTCACATTCATGGAGATGGAAAGCAGCATCAGCATTATAAAAGAGCAGATTCAAATCTTCATAAAAAAACAAATGACAAAGATGATTGCTGCAATGGTAATGTAACAAAAATTGCTCAACAGGATAAAGCAATTGCACAATCTATAAACATAGTAAGCCCGGTTTTTTTTACAGCTTTCATAGGGGGATTTTATAATGCTGGTACCCTGCTTTCTACAGGGATAGATTCACACTTCAAATATTTTGTACGAAGCCACCATCCCCCGATACCGGACATACGTATAGCAATCCAGAGTTTTCAAATATGATTTAATGCGTTTCAATTTTATGGCATAGGAAATATTTTCCTTGCATGTAATTTTTGTATTCACATTAAATCAAATAAAATGAAAAAATTAATTTTAATGGTTGCTATTTTCGCAACTGCTTTTGTGCAAAAAACTTTTGCCCAGAACACTACCACACCTCAGCCTTCTGAGTTACTCATTTCTTACTATAACATAAAAGACGCATTAGTTAGTAGTGATGCTGACAAAGCCGCTGCTAACGCTGAACAATTTGTAAAAAACATCAACAGCATCAGCACCGAAACTGTTCACGAATCTAACAAGGATGCGCTTCTAAAGGATGCCGGTAAAATATCAGCTACTAAAGACATCAAAAAACAGCGTGAATATTTTTCTACATTTTCTGCCAATATGTATGCCTTGTCCAAATCGGTTAAGCTTAGTCCAGAGCCGGTATATTATCAATATTGCCCGATGAAAAAATCATATTGGTTAAGTAGTGATAAGGTAATTAAAAACCCTTATTATGGAAGCGCTATGCTGACCTGCGGTAAGATTACAGAGACTATACAGTAAACAAACAAATAACTGATTTTTTAATTTAAAAAATAAAATAATGAACAAACTACTTGTTGGGTTGGCGTTAAGCGCCTTCTCATTATCTGCTTGTAATAACAGCAGCAATAAATCTTCATCTGCCAATAATTTGAGCGACAGTTCTGCAACGGCTACCTCCCGTGTAAGCCCTTTTACATCACCTGTAAATGGAATTCTGCAAATATATCTTCAAATGAAAAATGATTTTGCAAATGACGATAGTAAGGGAGCGGCGGTTGCCGGTAAAACAATGCTAAAAGCATTTAATGATTTTGACGAATCTATTTTGAAAGACAATGAAAAGAAAACCTTTCAAGACATAGCCGCAGATGCAAAAGAAAATGCAGAGCATATTGGAGAAAATGCAGGTAATATTAAACACCAGCGTGAACATTTTGATATGCTCAGCAAAGACATATATGAACTGGTAAAAACATCTGCGGCGGCCGAACTAATCTATGTGGATTATTGCCCGATGTACAATGACAATAAAGGCGCTATGTGGCTTAGCGAAACTAAGGTTATTAAAAATCCCTACTTCGGTAAAGAAATGGAAACGTGCGGTTCGGTAAAAGAAGAATTAAAATAAGCCGCGATGAACCGTATTAAAAAAACCGGGTTGGTAATTTTAGTTGTAATTATTGGCATTCAATTCATACAGCCTTACCACAATAAAAGCATGGAGGTATTGCCAACCGATATTTCTAAAAAATATAACGTTCCCGAAAATGTGCAGGCCATTTTAAAAAAGTCGTGTTATGATTGCCACAGCAATAATACCAACTATCCCTGGTATGCAAAAATTCAACCTGCAGGCTGGTGGCTGGCATCTCACATCAAAAAAGGAAAGAAAGATTTGAATTTTAGTGAGTTTGGAAATTATTCTTCTTTCAGGCAACAAAGCAAATTTAACTCGATATATCACAGCATTGAAGATGGTACCATGCCGCTTCGTTCTTACACATTCATTCATCGGGATTCAAAACTTTCTAAAACCGAAAAGAAAACAATTATTAATTGGGCCAGTAAAGAAAAAGACAGCCTTTCACCAAAATTTTAAAAAATGTTGAAACAAATCGGCCATAAAATAATAAAGATTCTAAAATCAATTTTCATTCACAAAAAGAAGTGTTGTCAATAACCTTAAAGAAATAACAATGAAAAAAATAATTTTAGTTGCATTGATACTTTGCAGTTTCGTATCGGGTTATGCGCAACATGATATGAAAAATATGCCAGGCATGGATAAACAGAAAATGCCTGAGACGAATACAACATTTGAAAAGACAAATCAATTTCCAGGTAAAACGGTTACTTACGATTTATACGTAAAAGATACCACCGTTAATTATACAGGAAAAAACCGTCATGCCATTGCTATCAACGGGCAAATTCCTGGGCCAACTATTGAATTAACGGAAGGCGACACAGCGGTTATAAAGGTGCATAACCTGATGCATGTTACTACTTCTATTCACTGGCACGGAATATTAATTCCCAACCAATACGATGGGGTTCCGGGGCTTACTACTTTTCCTATTCAGCCAGGGAAAACGCTAAAAGTAGTTTTCCCTGTAGTACAATCCGGCACCTATTGGTATCATTCTCATACGATGACACAAGAGCAAATTGGCCTCACGGGTTCTATTGTTATTCATAAAAGAAACGAACCAAAAATGAAAGAGGAAGTTCTGGTGCTTAACGATTGGACGAATCTTAAACCTTCTGAAGTATTGAGGCTGTTGAAAAGTCAAACAGATTTTTTTTCTATTAAGAAGAATTCTGTACAAAGCTATGGGGAAGCAATTAAAGCCGGTCATTTTGGCGATAAAATAAAACAGGAATGGATGCGCATGCCTGCTATGGATATAAGCGATGTACATTATGACGCTTTTTTAATGAATGGAAGACCTGAATTTGATTTTAGCTCTTTTAAAGCGGGTGATATAGTAAAGCTTCGTATTATTAATGCCTCATCTTCTTCGTATTTCTGGATTCAGTTTGCTGGCGGAAAAATGAAAGTGGTGGCTGCTGATGGGCAGGATGTTGAGCCGGTAGATGTAGATAAATTTTTAATTTCCACGGCAGAAACTTATGATGTAATTATTAAAATTCCTTCTTCAGGTAAATATGAATTAAGAGCCACAGCGCAGGATATCTCGGGGCATACTTCCGCATTTTTTGGAGAGGGAAATGAAGTAAATGCGCCATCTATACCGAAGGTTGATTATTTCAAAATCATGCATCATATGAATACCATGATGTCATCCATGAATATGGAAATGGGTGCCAGCAAAGGGCCGATGACCAACATCGAAGTAAAAGACGCGGATAAAATGGATATGGGCAATATGCAAATGGATAATGAAAAAGATACAACGCCCAAACCTTCAATGGATATGCATGATATGGACCATAAAATGGACATGGGGAAAAAAGAGGAAGAAATGAAAGGAATGAAAATGGCTATGGGAAGCATGAATGGAATGATGAACATGAAAATGTATGGCTTTGATTATCCGCCCGGAAACGGTAATGATGTGGTGCTTTCTTATAAAATGTTGAAGGCAATGAATGATGATGATATACCCGTGCCTCATGGAAAACCTGACAGGATAATTGTCCTAACCGCAACAGGAAACATGTTCAGATACGTATGGTCGTTCAACAATAAAACACTTACGGATGCAGATAAAATTTTGATTAAAAAAGGAGAGCATGTTCGCGTGATTTTTCATAACAATACGATGATGGAGCATCCGCTGCATTTGCATGGCCACTTCTTCCGTTTGCTGAATGGAACTACTTTGGATGAAGCTCCATTGAAACATACTTTTAATTTATTACCTATGAAAACGGATACCATTGATTTTGCAGCAGACGAACAAAAAGACTGGTTTTTTCATTGCCATACTTTATACCACATGCTTAGCGGCATGGCAAGAGTATTTCATTATGATAACACATTACCGGAAGTACAAAAAGAAGCCCCGGCTGATTATCGTAAATTTTTAGTAGAGCATGGAAGGCATGTAGTTTTATTTGGCGCTTCTGCTTTTCAATCGCAAGGCAACTTTACCAATTTTACCGTGGCGGGCACCAAGTGGGAAATGAGTGAAGAATTTAAATGGAATTATAAAAGTCTGTTTGAAAGCGAAACCATGCTTCGCCGATTTATAGATAAAAAACAATTCTTTGCGGTATTCATCGGGGCCGAAAACAGGCGTGGCGAAACAGATGTAATAAAAGACGGTAAAAAGGTATTGGAAAATGAAAATGTAGCCACCGCAGGCTTAACTTACTTTTTGCCCCTACTCATTTCCGCAGAAGCAAGGATAGACCATACAGGTCATTTGCGTTTTCAATTGAGTCGTCATGATTTGGCGTTAACCAAAAGAGCCAGGTTTGATTTTTCTTGGAATACAGATAAGCAATATATGCTTGGCTTAAAGTATGTGGTAGCCAGAAACATTGCGGTATCGGGAAACTATGACAGCGACTATGGATGGGGCGCAGGTATCAGTCTTGTTTATTAAAAGTAAAATAATATAAAAATGAAAAAGAGCATCTTTTTAATATCATTGTTAGCTTCGACATCTTTTCTTTTTGTGCAAACCTTAGAGAAAGACCTGATAAATTATTTTCCGAATTATCATCCGCTAATATGTTTATAAAAACGAAATAAAAGAAGAAATGTAAACACTATTTTAAAATTAAAAAAATACAATTATGGAAAACAACACCGAAGAAGTACAACAGCTTGAACAATTTGCTCAGGAAAGATTAAGTAACCATTTAGCTGAATTAAATACGCGGTATGGAAATGAAAAACCGGAAAAACAAGAGTTGCAAGAAGGCTATCAGGCACATCGCGAAATATTCAATAAGGAATTAGATGAGAAAATTCAATCTCTTTTATCTTCAGAAAGCAATATCCAGCTAAAAGGCGAACTGAAAAATATAAAAGATAACTATCTCTCAAAACTTCATCTAAAACATAAGTAATCAATTTTTCTAATTTTAAAAAACAAATTATAATTATGGAAGCGAACAATAAAATGAATCACATGAAAATAAGCTACAAAAAATTTTTATTAATGATACTGGTTTCTTTCATCTTCATGTATGGAATCATGTTTCTAGCATTGTGGAACTGAATCATTTTTATATCAGTATCAACCGGATTTATCTCGCTATGCTAATGGCCTCAGCCATGGCAGTAATTATGATGGCAATGATGTATAAAATGTACCCGGATAAAAAAAGAAACAACTGGATAATGATAATCGCTTTTACAGTTTTTGTATTTACGCTGGCTGGCGTAAGGACTCAAACCCCAATAAGTGATGTTCAATATATGAAAGCCATGAAACCGCATCACTCTTCCGCAATTCTGACCAGTGAAAATGCGAATGTCAAAGATCCGGAAGTAAGGAAGCGGGCTGATGGTATTATAGAAGCTCAGATAAAGGAAATAGCTGAAATGAAAGAGAATATTAAAAAGAATGGAAAAGTAAGGTAAAGCCACCTCACCTTCAAAAAGAAGATCAAAAGCGATGCTCAAAAACCTGGAATTTTTTTTACAGATCCGTTGGAATATCAATCCTGAAATCTTTCATATAAGAGATTTTGGGCTACGCTATTATTCTTTGATGTTTGTGTTGGCCTTTTTAGTCAGCTATTATTTGTTATCCCACATTTTTAAAAAAGAAAATATCCCTCAACGGCTTCTTGACAAACTATTGCTGTATGTATTTATCGGCACACTTGCAGGTGCAAGATTAGGACATACACTATTTTATGAATTTGGGTATTACAAGAATCATTTATTGGAAATTATTCTTCCTTTCACATTTAAAAATGGACATTTTGATTTTACGGGTTACCAGGGTCTGGCAAGCCACGGAGGTGCGCTTGGGATTTTGCTTGTAGTTGCCCTGTATTGTAAAAAATACAAACAATCATTTTTATGGGTGATGGATAGATTAGTGATTGTAGTATCACTTTCAGGTTTTTTTATAAGGGTAGGGAATTTTTTTAATTCTGAAATTATAGGCAAACCGACCGGTCATTCATGGGGTGTTATTTTTGAAAGAGTTGATTTGATTCCGAGATACCCTGCGCAACTCTTTGAAGCCTTTTCTTACCTGCTGATTTTTGGTTTATTATGGCTTATTTATAGAACGAAAAGGGTTCTCTTGCCCAAAGGCTTTTTGTTTGGTTTATTTCTTATACTCGTGTTTACGGCCCGTTTTCTTATTGAGTTTGTAAAGGAAAACCAGGAACCGTTTGAGGCTTCATGGTCACTTAACCTGGGGCAAATATTAAGCTTGCCATTTATTTTAGCTGGACTATTTTTTGTCTTTTATGGATGGAATAAAGTTTCAAATGATGAAAAAAGTCTTTGAAAATTATACTCGTTTACGTTTGGTTAAGAACGAGAGATTTCATTTTAATAAATTTTAAAAAACAATATGCCGTATTTACCACGTTCTATTACAATTATTCCGGCTATAGCCATATCGCTTGACATATTGTTATATGTTTTTTTACTGCGGCACACAAATCAAAAAAAGATTTTCAACCGGTTTGTGATTACAACAATTCTCTTTGCATTTTTTTTCAACGTGACCTGGGAAATTCTACAAATCCCTTTATTCAAGGGAGG
Source organism: Chitinophagales bacterium (assembly GCA_038245055.1). Taxonomy (GTDB): domain Bacteria; phylum Bacteroidota; class Bacteroidia; order Chitinophagales; family Chitinophagaceae; genus Ginsengibacter. Next base: position 20,826 of record JBBRSV010000077.1, read on the forward strand.
TGTTTACAGGTGGCAACATATCCTGTATTGCGTTTTGGCTTCTGTCGCAGATGTCATAATGGTACTATTGATTTATTTTGGTTTTGCATTGATCTATAAAAATGCACTTTGGGTTAAAAAGTTAAATCCTAATAGAATAATACTTTTAATACTCACAGGTGGCGCAGGCGCTGTACTTGCAGAAGTATGGCAGTTGTCAATCGGCACATGGAGCTATGCCAGCGCCATGCCATTGATCCCTGTTGTACATGTGGGGCTTTCACCGGTGTTACAATTCATGATTTTACCAATTCTTATTTATAGGCTTTCCTTTAAGATGTTGGCAAAAAAGGTGGAATCAATTAGTGGCAGTTAAACCGCGATCAAAATCATATTAAGAATTGATGAAAATCATTTTTTTTAAGGCAAAAACTTATATACATTTAAACATTGGCATGAAAAAGATAATTCCCATATTATTACTGGTACTTTACACCATCACATCTTTTGCAATAACAATAAATGTGCATTATTGCAGTGGCAAACACTCGGGATTATCTTTGGAAGATTTCGGAGGAGAGCTACATTGCAGTTGTGGTACACACGATTCTACTCATAGAGGTTGCTGTTCTGATAGACCTATTTGCGTCAAAACAGATAACCACAAAGCAGTTCCCCAGTACTGGGTAAGCCCCGATTTTTCAGACTTTAAATTACCGGTATATTTTCTTAATATGCCTGTGGCGTACCCCCAACTTTCTTCATCTGACAGCCATTATTTACCAACCGGCTTTACGCGAAGTCATTCAACTACTTATCTCACTTTTATTTGCACTTACCGGATTTAATATTCTTTCCGCCCACAAAGAAGGCTGGGATTATTAAATAAACGTTCATCATTCTGGATAGGGAAAGTCTTTTATATGGTTTTCCGGTTATCTTCCTCATACAAGGTTTCATTTTCCCATCTGCCAGTATAGATTCAACCGGTTTCAATCTCTTTCATTATTTATTAAACAGAGTTCAATCAATGACGACTTCCATATTCCATATAAAAAATATGTGCTGCGAACGGTGCATTATTGAAGTAAAAAGAATTTTTGAAAATGCAGGCATAGCGCCACTTACAGTTCGCCTCGGCGAAGTGGTTGTTAAAAAAGCAGTTTCCCCAAAAGCAAAAGAAAAGATTATGAAAAATCTTGAGGCCAATGGATTTTCACTGGTATCTTCTGATGATGAAAAACTGGTTGTAAACATACAGGCATTGTTGGTTTTCTACCTGAGAGAATATTTATTGCAAAAGAAAAGATTATTTAAAATTTCCAGCTATCTCTCTAAGCAATTAAATAAAAGTTACTCCTTGTTGAGCAGGGTTTTTAAGAAAAATACGGGCATTACAATAGAAAAATATTTTATCAAACTGAAAATAGAAAAGGCAAAGGAACTATTGATCTTAAATCAAATTGATATTGCTGAAATAGCCTGGTTATTGGGATATAGTTCCTCGCAAAATTTCAGTACACAATTCAAATTAGAAACAGGAAAAACACCCGGAAAGTACCGGGTGGATCCCCAACCGGAAAGAATTCAATTGCCAAGATTGGTAAAACGAAATTTCAAACAATAAAAGCGGTTGTTCAAACAATAAAATATAGAGTGTTACGTATTTTTAAACCTCAGGGGGAAATAATGAAATTTTAAACCACCAAACAAAATTTATAAATAGTAAAATCAAATAATTATCACAAAAAAAAACAAAATGAAAAGTTTAAAAATTGTTTTAATAGCAGCTATCTTGATGGGGCCCATTTTCGCATTGGCACAACATCAACATCTCCTATAATTTTGTAACTTATCAACAAATTAGAAGTATTTTCGTCGAAGTGTAATGAAAAGTATTTTAACCATACAATTAAAAGCAGCATTTTTACTCATCGTATTTTCACTCAATACGGTAATAGGGTTTGCCTGTGCTGTTGGTATAGATATGGGCTACAATTCAATGCATCATCATGGTGATAACGAAGCAACAGAGGCAGCAATTCACGTTCATGCTGATGGTAAAATACATAATCATGATAATGAAGCGGTTAATCATCTTCATAAAGCAGATGCTCACAAATCATGCGATGATAAAGACAACTGTTGTCACGATAAAGTGACGAAGTTTTCCCTGCTTGATAAAGAAATTCCTCAATCATCAGCAGATAATCCTATTTTCTTTACAGCATTCATTTCTTCATTTTATAACATATATATTTTAGTTGCTTCCCAGATTACGAAAAGTACTAAATACTTTGTTCAGGGTCACCATCCTCCCATCCGGGATATTCTAATAGAAATTCAACGTTTCCAGATTTGATTATTATTACTGCGTTTGATGGCTTTTGCCATCGAACTGTTTGCATTTTACCCAAATGGTAAATTGTATTTTTTAGTTATCGTAATCAATTTTTTATGTCTATACACAATAAGGCCGGAAATTCATCTGAAATACCCGATGAATTATTTGACCAAAATCATGTTAAGCAATTCGTAGCGCTTTTTAATTATGCCACTATTGGTATCGTTATAACTGACAAAAGGGGTGTTATCATTAATTTCAATAAGTATATAGAAATTCAATTTGGTTACACTAAGACTGAGGTGCTGGGTAAAATGGTGGAAGTATTGTTGCCTCAATCAATACATTCAAAACATGAAATTTATCGGGAGAAATTTTACCAACATCCGCAAAACCGGGTAATGGGTGCAGGCAGGGATTTATATGCCAGGAAAAAAGATGGAACAGAATTTCCTGTAGAAGTAAGTCTGAGTCATTACAGTTTAAATAATGAAGAATTTGTAATTGCTTTTGTAGTTGATATTACCTTAAGAAAGAAGACTGAAGAATTTTTACTGCAGCAAAGATTTGCAATGAAACTAGCTATATCAGAAGCAGATAAGACAAATGAACAGCTTGAACAGAAAGTGGTTGAACGCACAATGATGCTGAAAGAAACATTAGCCGAACTGGAAAAATCAAAAGAAGTAATAAACAAGGCATTAACAGCGGAAAAAAAATTGGGTGAATTAAAAAGCATGTTTGTTACAATTGCTTCCCATGAA
>JBBRSV010000078.1:0-23763 GCA_038245055.1 Chitinophagales bacterium
CATGTTCACTATCAATAATTACATCAGTGCAATTTTCATAGTTTTAAATCCACGATGTTCCATTTGTAATGAGAATATTTTTTATAGTCATCTCTGTGCAATTTTTAAATTCAATAATTTTTGGGCGATTACTTTCGGCTGGCCGGCGCTGATGCCACGGATTAAATTCTTCTAATTTCCTCTTACTACTTTTTGATTTATTAGGAATTTGAAAAACTGATGTTCTTCAGAGTTTCTAATCTTTAACCAACTTAATAAGAGAAACACCGTGTGGCGGTATGTTTGATGAATAGCTATTTGATATATTTCGCACATTGATCTGCCGCCATAAATCCCTGATTTTATATTTCCCCTCTAAACCAAGGTTAGCAAAATTTATACTGATATTTTTATAGCCGTCGCTCATATTGAAAATACCAATCGCTTTGCTTCCATCAGCGAGTTCCTTCACCCATATTTGAAATTCATTCGTTTTTGTTTTTTGCTGAGCCTGCTTGCCTGCTACATCCTGGTCTATTGCCAACACTTCATCATTGGTTAAAAGATTCAATGTAAAAGCGTCAAGCTTACTTACATCACATCCTATTAAAAGCGGAGACGATAACAGGCACCATAAACTTATGTGTGAATATTGTTCGTCGGGAGTAAGGTTGGTAGCATGCAAAGTACCCGACCAACCTACCTTACCCACCACCAACATGTCGGGGTCATTCCAATTACCCGGCTTGGCATAAGGGAATAATTCGGGATGATCAAAGCCATTAGATACAACACTTCCCCATGAATCATTTATATCACCGGTAGTACGCCAGCTATTTCCATTTACGTTACCGCCCCATTTCCAACCATCCGCCATACCATATTGGCACAAACTGTAAACAATATCTCTTGGTTGCTTTTTTAATGCATCTTCCATTACTTTATATGGCTTTTGATATGCCTGTATTGATGTATCGTTTTCCTTATCAAAAACATCTTCATAACTGCACCAGTCGTATTTTAAATAGTCAACTGCCCATTTTGCATAAGTGGTTGCATCCTGCAATTCATGTTGATAAGAGCCTGTATAACCTCCGCATGTTTTAGTACCGGGTGATGAATACACGCCGAACTTTAAACCTTTATCATGTAACCAGTTTGCCAGTCCTGCTATGTCACCAAATTTTTTATTAGGTAATATTTCTCCATCAGCGGTACGCTCAGGATCCTGCCAGCCATCGTCTATGTTGATGTAACTCCAGCCATGATCAATTAATCCTTTATCGATAAATGCCTGGGCCGAACTTTTTACCTTTTCATCATCAACCGTTAAACCCCAGCAGTTCCAGCTATTCCACCCCATTGGCGGCGTAAGTGCCAGTTCGTTACCAACCTTCAACTTAAAATTTTGTACCGCAGCGCCTAATGAATTAGAAACGATGATATCAATATCATAATTTCCTTTTGCTTCCACCTTCCCGGTAATAATTCCGGCTGCTTCGTCTATTGATAGACCGTTAGGTAGATTTGACGCCTGGTAACGCAAAGGCTTTTTTCCCGTAGCGGCAATTTTAAATATAACCGGTGAGTTGGGGCGTACACCAAATACTTTTGCATTGTTGATGCGGGGTTTGTCCGATACGTCCGGTGTAAGAATGTAAGGAGTAACTTTTGACTTGCTCTTTATTATGCCCGTGTGTTTTTCTTTAAAAGAAGCAATGATTTCAAATCTCTTATTTGGTACAGTGTTTATATTTTCAGTAATACTTTTAAATGCCGGTATTGTAACAGGCTTCACGATTGACCTAATTATTTTATTGGATGATCCATCTTTAACAGAGATTGTTAAAACGCCTTCAATTGCTTTACCGGAGCTGTTTTCAACAGACCCGATATAATTTGATGGCCTTGATGCATCTTCCCCAAGCCAGACTTCAACCACATCTATCGCTTCTGATATTTTAATAAAAGGCAGGCCGCCAAACATTCCTCCGCCTCCGGAGTGATCGAATACTCTTATGGCGATAATATTTACTTTATCCCATTGAATGATGTTGTCTGTCGTTGCCAAATTATAAATCCTATAAGTATCCCACATGCCATTATAACCACCCGCATCCGTAGGCAGAGAACCGGTTTGGCCAATCTTTTCACCATTGAAAAAAGTTTCGTCTACGTCATCAATTTTACCAAGATGGAAAGAAATCGTGTCTTTCCAAAAGGCATTTTTTTTTAATGAAGAAGGCAATATGAATTTAAACCGGTACCAGGCATATCCATCATACCGCTCGTAGCCTTGCTCTTCCCATCTTACGTCTGTTTTAATGGATGGCCATTTGCTATCATCAAAATTTAGATCCTTCCAGGAAGCATCATCACCTGTATGAAATTTAGCAACCGGGAAAGAAATATTTTTTTGAGCAAACGATTGTAATGAAAATAAAAGCAGTAAAGTAAAAAATAGTTTATTCATCTAATTTGATTTTATTGCCCGAATATAAAACACATCGCCGGCGTTTGTGTAAAGATTATTGTTTTAATAATTCATCAGGCAATTTTTTTAGCCATTATCATAACGTCCTCAAGTTTTACCGGAAGGCCTGATTCCATTGACATTTTCGCCGCATAGGCAATTTCAGTCGCTTTTAAGCCGTCTACTCCACCCGCGGGCATTGGCTTGTTATTTTGTAAGGCATCGACAAATAATTGCATTTCAAATAAATAAGACTTTGCATAACGTTCCATAAAAAAATCAAGCGGCAAAGCACGATGTATCCCCTTTTCATCGTAAATAATATTTTGGTTATGAAGATTATTTTCCACTTTTATCATGCCCGCATTTCCAAATATTTCCAGACGTTGGTCGTAACCATAAGCGGCTTTCCTGCTGTTATCAATAACGGCATAAGTACCATCTTCAAAAATTAACGTTGTTAAAGCAGTGTCTATATCGCCCGCTTCTCCAACTGCTTTGTCTACTACATTCAAACCGCGGGCAAAAACTTCAACTACCTCTTTACCCATGATATATCTCGCCATATCAAAATCGTGTATCGCCATATCCATAAATAAACCACCTGAATTTTTAATGTAATCAACAGGAGGCAAACCCGGATCACGGCTAGTAATTTTCACAATCTGAACATTGCCGATAGCGCCGGAACGCACCGATTTATAAGCCTGCATAAAGTCGGGATCAAACCTCCTGTTAAAACCAAGCATCAGTTTAACACCTTCATCCTCTGCCATTTTAGTCAATGAAACCGTTCGTTCCAATGAAAGATCCATCGGTTTTTCGCAAAAAATATTTTTACCGTTTTGAATGCCTTTCTCAGTTAAATCTGCATGAGAACTTGTAGGTGTACAAATTAAAATAGCATCTACACCTGGTAGCGCAATTACTTCATGCGCATTTTTTGAAAAAATAACATCACTATACTTTTTTGCGAGAGATACATCATAAAGCGGATCAGCAACAGCAATAATATTTACGTCCGGGAAAAGTTGTTCAATATTTTTGAAATGAATTTTACCGATGCGTCCCATGCCGAGTAATGCAATGTTAACCTGCTTCATCTTATTATATTTTAAAAATTGAATTTGAAAAAGTTTATTTAAAGACCTTTATTATATAGATATTGCCTGTTGTTTTCTGCGCATTGTTTTGGATTGCCCATTCCCGGCAAAACATCCTGCTCCACTACAACCCATCCATCGTAATTTTTATTTTTTAAAAATTGAATCACTGCTTCGAAATCAACATCGCCTTTACCCAACTCGCAAAACACACCATGCTGAACGGATTGAAAATAATCCCAATTATTTTTTACCGAGGCTGCAGCCACTTCAGATGAAAAATCTTTAAAGTGTACATGCCAGATGCGATCCCAATATTTTTCCAGAATATCAAGAGGATTTTTTCCACCACCAAACATATAATGACCTGTATCAAAACAAAGACCAACGAGTTCAGGATTGGTTATTTGTAAGAATGCATTAATTTCTTCCGGCGTTTCAATATACCCGGCACAATGATGATGAAATACTGTTCTCATTCCGTACGCATCTTTTACAGCCTTTGCAACCTTCTCTGCTCCTGCTCCAAAAATTTTCATTTGAGAATCAGAAAGGCTTCCCTGTCCATTCATCCTTCCTGCATTCCTGGTTCTATATTCCACTATTCCGTTCTCATCGGCCAACACAATAAATGCGTCTTTATAACCTGCATCATACATCAATTGCGCAACTTTAACTGCTTTTTTAACGCCAGCCTCATGCGCACTTTCATTAGATAATGCAACTGGTACAAAAGCGCCTAACAAGCTAATATTTCGTTTCGCAATTTCATCGTGTAATGCCTTTGGATCTGTTGGCATAAAGCCCCAGTCACCCAATTCAGTCCCTGCATAACCTGTTTCAACCAATTCGTTCAACACTTGCTCATATGCTACGGCTTCTCCTTCAAGTTCAAATTCTAATGCACCCCACGAGCAAGGTGCGTTAGCAATCTTTATTTTCTTTTCCATGGTAGTTTTAAAATTTTCCTGACCATTCTTTTGGCCAACGTCCTATCACAACTTTTGTTTGTGTATTAAATTTGATAGCATGGTTGGCTTGTCCTTATCAGTCGCCGAAAAAACCTCTTACCAGCCGTTAACCTTTCTCACAGCTGCCAGGAAATATTTGCTGCAAACACTGTTGAAGCGACATCATCAGCCGTAGCCGCTCCAACTGGTACCCTCGCCAATACCTCGCCTGGTGCAGGATTCAACACATCGCTGTATTCTTTTGAAACACTTGCCATCCATTGGACAATAGTATAATTTTTTAATACATCCTATCCTGTTTACATATTTGATTTTACAAATGATATCTCTGCTTTTTCTTATTGCTATGTAATTTTTCAAGACTCTCTTTTACAGAACTAACGGTTGATACTTCTGCCACAGGAACTTCCCACCACGCGTAACCCTCGACACTTTGTTCACGATCAGTTTCAATATAAATTACGGTGGTCTTGCTTTCATTTTTTGAATCAGCCAATGCCTGCTTAAATTGATCGATGCTTTCTGTACGAATAACAACTGCTCCTAAACTTTCCGCATTGGTAGCCAGATCAACCGGCAAATAATTACCAGTAAGTTCCCCTGTTTTCTTATCCCGGTATTTATAAAATGTACCAAACCCATTTGTTCCTAGTGATTTTGAAAGTCCGCCAATACTTGCATATCCATTATTGTTAAGCAAAATAATGGTGAGCTTATAATCCTCTTGTATAGACGTGATTATTTCCTGCGACATCATTAAATAACTTCCATCACCTACCATCACATACACTTCCCGGGAAGGGTCGGCTATTTTTGCACCGAGGCCTCCGGCAATTTCATATCCCATACATGAATAACCATATTCAAGATGAAAACCCTTGCTATCAGCCGTTTTCCAAAGTTTGTGTAAATCGCCCGGCAAACTTCCTGCAGCACATACTACTATATCTTTTGCAGAGGAAAAATTATTTACCGCCCCAATTACTTCGCCCTGGCTCACCGGTATTCCGTGATTCAATGAATAAACTTTGTCAACGATTTTGTTCCACTCTGCATGGCTCCTTTTTATTGTATGGGCAAATTTTTCAGAAACAGCATAATCCTTTAATAACTTATCCAATTCTTTAATTGATTCTCTTGCATCGCCAACCACGGGTAAAGCTGCTTGCTTGAAAGTATCAAACTCTGAAACATTGATATTAATAAACTGCACAGAAGGATTTTGAAATCCTCCTTGTGATACCGTTGTAAAATCGCTGTATCGGGTGCCTATACCAATAATTACATCCGCTTTTGCACATGCAGCAATGGCGCCCGGAGTGCCGGTAACACCTGCTGCGCCAAGGTTTTGAGGCTCATCAAAATGCAAACTGCCTTTACCGGCAAATGTTTCCGCCACAGGAATCCCTGCTCTGTTTACGAGCTTTTTTAATTCTTTGCAGGCATCGCTGTAAATAACTCCACCTCCTGCTATGATCAGCGGATTCTTAGATTGCCTAATGATAGCCGCTGCCTTTTGCAACATATTTTTATCTGCTCTTATCCTTGGAATTTGCCAAACCCTTTTCCTGAAAAAACTAAGAGGAAAATCATAAGCTTCTGCCTGAACATCCTGGGGCATAGCGATTGTGACAGCACCCGTTTCAGCGGGAGATGTTAGAATGCGCATCGCATTCATCATAGAAGGTATCAGCTGCTCAGGGCGATTGATACGATCCCAATATTTAGAAACAGGCTTAAAACAATCATTTACTGAAATGTCTTTCGAATATTGATATTCTAATTGCTGTAGCACAGGATCCACAGTCCTTTTAGCAAAAATATCACCAGGTAAAAGCAACACCGGTATGCGATTAATAGTCGCTGTGGCCGCGCCCGTTATCATGTTGGTAGCGCCCGGCCCAATCGAGGAAGTACATGCAAATGCGCCTAGCCTGTTTTTAACTTTCGAGTACGCGATGGCGGTATGAACCATTGCCTGCTCATTTCTTGATTGATAATATTTGAAAGTCGGGTATTGATATAACGCCTGTCCTATTCCACCAACATTGCCATGTCCGAATATGCCAAAACATCCAGCAAAAAAAGGGTTTTCGATTCCATCTCTTTCCACATATTGTTTTTGCAAAAACTCAATCGTTGCCTGTGCAGTAGTTAGACGTTTTGTTTTCTCAGCCATGGCTTACCATTTTTTATTACACAAGTTTTTAATTATCAGCGGGAATCAACCCGCCCTTTGATTCAATAAATTTCAGCAGTTCATCATAGTACGGCATTGCATTGGCGCATCCTGATTTTTGCACAACCCATGCACCACTCGCATTACCCAACCTGCAAGCTTTGTAAACATCCCATCCCTGCAAATAGCCATAAATAAAGCCACTTGCAAAAGCATCGCCTGCACCTAATACATTTAAAATTTCTACAGGAAAACCGGGCACATCTTGCATCCGGCCATCTTTAAAGTAAATGGTAGCGCCTTTTGAACCTCGTTTTACGATCAATAACTCAGGCCCCGAGTTTATTATTTTTTGAATAGATTCTCCGACATCTCCTTTGATTTCCGGAGCGGAAATTTGCTGATGGCTGATATGCACCTGGTCGGCATTTTGTAAGGTAGCCGCGAGTATTTCTTCTTCTGTTCCAATAGCAATTTTTACTTTGGGTAAAATGGCTCTTACCATTAATCCGAATGAGCGTAAGTCTTTCCATTGATCTGCCCTAAAATCCATATCTAAAACTACCCCGACATTATTATCGAACGCGGTTTCAACTGCATAAAAAACAGCGCTACGGCTTGGTTCAATATTTAATGCCGTTGCTGAAATTTCGAGTATTTTATATTGATCAATTTTGGCAGCTATAACATGATCAATTGTTACCTGGCTGTCGGCCGCGTTGTCGCGGTAGTAAACTAACGGGAACCTGTCGGGAGGTTCAATTCCTAAAACAACAGCACTTGACCTGGCACCATCAATTCGGGCAATCGTGCTTGTATCGACGTTTTGATTTTTCAAAAAATTAATAATAAAGTCACCGACTTTATCGTTGCCAATGCCGGTCAATAAAGAAACGTTCGCCCCGAGTCGACTGGCCCCAACAGCTATATTCAATGGCGACCCTCCAACGAAAGCATCAAATCCCTTTATATCAATAAAGTCTGCACCAATATTCTGAGAGTACAGGTCTATCGAAGAGCGGCCAAATGTTATTAAATCAAATTCCTTCTCTTTCATAAAAGTAGTTTCATTGATCGTTCATCGTTGCATTTACAATTGGTATACGCGGATCAATTCCTTTCCACGAGTTAAAAATCCATTCATGATCCGGATCAGGTGTATTCGCTAAGGATTGATCACTTCCCGCTAAAAAATTTAAATAATAACAATTGTAACCGTGCGCTGCCACTACCGGGTGATAACCCATTGGAATTAATGCAAGATCATTTGTTCTTAACTGCATCAACTCGTTAAGGCTTCCATCAGAAGTGTAAACATGTTGCAGCGCATAGCCTGTATCTTTATCTATTTTATAAAAATAAAATTCTTCCAAACAAGCTTCGGTTACGCCACCGTTAGTATCCACTTTTCTCTGATCATGTTTATGTGCCGGATAGGAACTCCAGTTGCCTGAAGGTGTGTAGACTTCGACAGCTATAATGTTACTGCATCCGAAACCCGGCTCTACGAGACTGTTTATCTGTCGTGTTGCATTATCGCCACCACGAATTTCAATAGCTGCTTCTTGAGGTGTTTTAAACCTGGCAGGAAAATCCTCCGTTGCGATGCACCAGCCTGCGGCGATATCCAGCAAATCACTTTCAGCAGTAATCGCAAAAGAAGTATTCCTCGGTAAATACAGTGTGTGGGCAATTCCTTCAAATACACTCTTTCTGCCATTAGTTGTTTGCCAAATTCCTCTACTAGTAGATGCGAAATAATTACCACTTAATAATATAATTGCATATTCATTCTCGCCTGTATCCCCTTGCCATGTCTCACCTTTGCGCATCAATCTCGCTTCCATGTTAAGATGCGTCCAGCCCGCATCTTCTGCGGTAACTTTCTGGTACACGCCGAAAGTTTGAGTTGGATGTTTAATTAAATAACTTTCTTTCATCTCGTAAACTATTTTAATTTAAATGAATTGATGATGATTTTCCTTTGCTGCCAAAAACTTCAAATCGCTCTATCATAAATTCTTTATACGCTTTCATATATTCTTTACCGGGAATAACAGGATCAAATAATTCCGGTTGCTCACTGAAAAATTTGCGATGCACTTTTGTCCATAACAAACGCAGATCAGTTGCGATGTTCACTTTACAAATTCCATATTGAATAGCTTTTCTCAATTCTTTATCATTAACCCCGCTGGCGTTTTCGAATAACTTTCCGCCATAGCCGTTTATCTCATTAATATCATTTTTATTAATACCGGAACTTCCGTGAAGCACCAACGGAAACCCAGGTAACTGCTGCTGAATTTTTTCAAGAACACTAAATTGCAACCCTTTGCCTCCACTGAATTTATAAGCGCCATGGCTTGTTCCCACCGCAACCGCAAGGCTATCGCAACCGGTTCTGTTTACAAACTCTTTTGCAATGTTCGGATCAGTATATTTTGCATTTTCTTCCTCTATACTCAGGTCATCTTCAACGCCACTTAATACACCCAGTTCAGCTTCTACCGCAATATTTTTTTTATGGGCTGCCTCAACAACTGACCTTGTTCTTTTAATATTCGTTTCAAAATCATCGTGCGAAGCATCGATCATTACTGACGTGTATCCGTTACCGATAGCGTCAAATGCATGAGCTTCTACACCATGATCTAAATGAATTGCATACACCGCCTTTGGGTAAATATCGGAAGCAGCCATTATCATTGCCATCAGCATTTCAGGATGTGCATAGTTCCTGGCAACCGGCGTCAATTGAACAATGACGGGTGTTTCAGAGTCATGCGACGCTGCAAACAAACCATGCACCTGTTCCATAGTAAATACATTTACCGCCGCTATCGTGTATTTGCCGTAGCAATCATCAAATAATATTTTAGGTGAAACCGGCTTCATAATGTATTATCTATTATTGCAACAATTAGGCTGTTCTTAAAATACGAAAAAAATAATTCTAACCGATCCATCATTAATTTTGTCACTTACCATTTGCTGCGTTTTGAATCACAGGACGGTATTTCTTATACATCGCTTTTGCCAATACGATCGGGTCGCCTGTTGTGGCTTGTTTATAATCCTTTCTTTCATTGACCCAATGCCATTCCCACTCCTTAATTTCTTCGTTAAATGCAGTCAAATCCATTTCCCGGCCCCTGCGAAGAGATGAGGTAGCTTTTGCAAAGAACTGCTCCCACCGGGGTTTATAAAAATCGCTCATCATCCCGCTCCACTGCCTGCAGGCATATTCATGTAATGGACAATCCTTGTCGCCCCAGAGAGTAACCAGGTCTTTAGCATTAAATTCATACAAAGCTTTGTCCTTTTCGTTGATTCCCCATTTCCTTGCACTGGCCACCCAAGTACCTAATAAAAAATCTTTCCTTGTAGCCAATAGTTTATCCATATCGTCAATCAAGGTAATGAACTGTTTGCTATATTTTGCAAAAGCAAGTGCATCTTTATTTTTATAAGCCTGAACAAATTGTTGTTGCAAAGGACTCGCATAGTTTGCTAACACCTGCCTGGTTATATCTACTAAATCAAACTGAAATCCATCACTTGTTTTACATGACGGAATTGCCTGCATCATTTCGTCCCACGCGGGCCATAAGTCTTTAGCCGCATAATTTAATTTTGTGTTGGCCCAACGGGTAGATGAGTCAAATGTCGGCCTGGCCTGAATAATCGATTCCGCACCATCTCTTTTGTATCTGTCAAGAGGCACTGTGTAAACTGTTTTCCTCAAAACATCCCACGCTTTCAATGCATGGATGCCTTTGGCTCCATAACGATTCAAAATATATTTTGGTAACCATTTATCCAGGTTAATACTTTCATTTTGCCAGGTGTTGTTAGTCATCAATTCGTACATCACCGGGTTTTGTTCAATTGCTTCCATAGTAAGCCCGATACCTTTCATGTCGCCATTTTTAGGATCGTTCAACGCATTGGCAGGTTCGTTCGCAACAGTTTCAATACGACCAAACAAATTAGTATTACCTCCAAAATTGTTCAACATATTCCATATCCAGGGCTTACCATAGAATGCATCGGTGCGTTTCCAAACGGGTTCAATTTCTGTGGCCAGGTCTAAAACAATCATCTTATCATTAGGTACCGCTTCCAGTAAAGCTTGCGTTTGTGGTTGTTTCCAAAATTTTTTATCGCTAAAAAATAACCAACCCTGCATCACCCAAACAGCAGCGGTATCTGCCTCTTTCATCCCGCCGTAAACCTTTGCACTAAGATCGCTTAAATAAGACGGCTCATCTGACGGCGGTTCATTTTCATTAAAGGTATCGGCACTATATAAATGATTCGTTCCGAGCATTGCAGTTTGTTTCTGAAGGAAACGTTTACCGACTTCAGCAAAAAGTGAGTCGTGTGCATCAAGAATATACGTGTCGGCAAAACCATTGGTCCAGTTAGTGGTTTTCAATTTTGCACCAGGAAATTTCTTTTTAAATGCGGCAGGCACGTGCCCGGTAAATGCAGGCAGTACCGGCTTCATGCCCAGCGCCCTTTCTCGATTGATGATCTTCTTTTCCAGTTCAAAATGCGATTTCATCCAACTCAATGGCAGTGGACCTCCCCAGCCATCGAGGTTTCCCATCCAGAACCAGGAGAAATAAGAAGGGCCGCAAAAAAAATCTTTTAAATCATCATCATTAAAACCCATGTCTTTATAAACAAGGTACCAGGTATATTCTTCGCCCGTAATTGCTAAAGGCATGTTGATGCCATGCAATGCCATCCAGTCAATCTCTTTTTCCCAGCGTGGCCAATCCCACCAGCTCATGCTATAATTGAAGGTGCAATAATTCATATAATACCGGTATTCATAAGGAGTTACTTTATGAATTTTTTTACCGGGCAATGGTAGTGTATCCGGTAACGTTAGGTTGGTGCCATTCCAGGTTATTTGTGCATGACAATATTCATTGAGATAATAATACAAAGCAGATGCAACAGCTACTCCATCATTTCCTCTTAAAATTATTTTGTTCTTTATTGTTTCAATTTCAAATACATCTTTGTTTTTCTCAGCAGGTATTTTTTGGATAATAAACCGTGCCGCCTGTTTGGGAATGACACGGGTTAATAAGGCCTTAGAGGAATTTATACCGGGTTGCGCCTTTGTGTTTGGCCAGTAAAATAATAAGATTCCAAAAATGAATAACTGTTTCATCCAAATCAATTTTAACTATCATCCGGCAATTCAGGCGCACTCACTTAAGTTTCAACATACATTTTTAAAGGTAATAAAAATCCCGGGCAAGACTATACCCGGGGATTGTGATTAAACTCGATACGTCATGAAAACAAATATTAATATCCGGGATTCTGTTTCAAATTAGGATTGGTTGAAAATGCCGTAGTGGGTATCGGGAAAATCCTGTGAGTGGGATCTGCATCAGTTTTAAAACCATAAGAATCTTCCTATTTTCCAAAACGGATCATATCATTTCTTTGCCAGATTTCCCATGAAAATTCACGACATCTTTCTGCATAAATATCGTCTAACGTAACTGACGTGAAATCAGGAGATGTAGTACGATTTTCCCTTAAAATATTAACCAATGAAAGCGCTGTCTGCCCCATCGTTGGTGAGTCGCCGCGAAGAATAGCTTCTGCTTTTTAATGGCACTCAATCAGTAGCTGAAAGAAAAGCATACTATGTCTTAATTTATCTTTCGCATGAGAAATTTTTAAATGAAATAGCCATCGTTACAGAATGCAACAGTGGTCGCGTAGACGGAATCCTAATTTCCATTACCAGTGAAACAACTAATGCCGAACATATAAAGCAACTGCAGGAAGAAAATATACCTGTAGTCTTTTTCGATCGAAAGATTGAGGGAATTCATGCTGCCAGCGTAACCACTAATGACTATGAAAGTTTCTACCATGCTGCATTGCACTTAATTGACAATTATTGCCTCAAGCCTGCCTTTTTATCAATTTCTACCAACCTTAGCATTTGTAATATTAGGGCTGACGGGTTTAAAGCGGCGCTACCTGACAAAAATATAGATACCACAAGCACTATTGTTGAAAGCAAGGGAACTAACGCTGAAGTATATTCGCAAATTAAATATCTTCTTACAAGTAACAACCCTCCTGATGGTATTGTTTCTTCTGTTGAAAGACTTGCAATGACTGTTTATCTTATTTGCAGCGGAACTCTTATTTAAGTGGATTGAAAAAAAGAAATATAATCTTGCCGATGAGGCAATTGTTTTACCGTCCGTGCTTGTCGCAAGAGTCTCCTCACTTTGCCGGTGAATGTGTAGAACTATGAATTAATCTATTTAATAATTTTTATAAAGTTTATGGATAACTTATTCCAAAATTGTTATTATAAATAATATATTGTGGCGGCATTCCTTCTTAACTAATTGTACGATTGATATGAATCTTCACATTGCGGATTATCTCATCATCATCATTTACTTTCTTTTTGTTATCGGTGTAGGTTTTATAATAAAACGAAGAATTAAAACAAGCAATGATTTTTTAACCAGTGGCCGAAACATACCATTATGGATCACCAGCCTTGCCTTTATATCCGCAAATCTTGGTGCGCAGGAAGTACTCGGCATGGTTGCCTCAGGAGCAAAGTATGGAATAATGACGGTTCATTTTTATTGGGTAGGCGCCATCTTTGCAATGGTGTTTCTCGGTGTATTTATGATGCCTTTTTATTACGGCAGCAAGGCGAGGAGTGTTCCTGAATTCTTAAAGCTTCGCTTTGATGAAAAAACAAGAGGGCTCAATGCAATTTCTTTCGCTGTGATGACGATTTTTTCATCGGGTATCTCGTTATTTGCATTGGCAAAATTGCTCGAGGTTATTTTGCATTGGGACTTTGAAGTTTCTATATGGCTGGCTGCAAGTATTGTAATGATTTATACATTTCTCGGCGGATTAACCAGCGCTGTTTATAACGAAGTGCTGCAATTTTTTCTTATTGTGCTTGGCCTCTCCCCTCTTGTAATTGTCGCCTTACACGACGCCGGTGGTTGGTCTAATATTAAAACATTATTGCAACCTCAATTAACTCATGCGTGGAGGTATATGGGAAATGCAGAATCGAATCCTATGGGGATCAATTTTATGTCATTAATATTCGGATTAGGATTCGTTATGTCTTTTGGTTATTGGTGCACTGATTTTTTGGTGGTGCAAAGAGCCATGATGGCAAAAAATATGAATGCCGCCCAACGCACACCTATCATTGCAGCTATCCCTAAAATGTTCATGCCGCTTATTGTTGTATTGCCCGGTGTTATTGCTATTGCATTATTACAACCTGCAATGGCGTCTAAAGGTTTTAGTATCCCTTCGGATGGTAAAGGTGGCCTTGACTACACGATGACGTTGCCTTCGCTTATTTCTCATTATTATCCTACGGGTTTGCTGGGCGTAGGTATTACAGCGCTGATCGCTTCCTTCATGAGTGGTATGGCTGGTAATGTAACGGCATTCAACTCTGTTTTTACTTTTGATATATATCAGTCTTATTTTGTAAAGAATAAATCTGACAGGCATTATCTTATCGTAGGAAAAGCAGTAACCGTTGCCGGCATACTTTTATCGATTGTAACGGCATACATCGCCAAGGGTTTTAATAACATAAATGATTTTCTTCAACTGGTTTTTAGTTTTGTAAACGGACCTTTATTTGCCACTTTTTTATTGGGAATGTTTTGGAAAAGAACAACCGGACATGGAGCCTTCTTCGGGCTTCTTGCCGGCACCATTGCTGCTACACTTACGCATGGCCTTACGTTAGCGGAAGGCAAAGGAGGTTGGATTTATCCGTTGTATGAAATCCATAGCGGCATGGGACAGGCATTTATTGTTGCGTCAGTTTCCTGGATCGTAAATTTTTGTACTACCATTATAGTAAGCCTGTTTACAAAACCAAAACCAGAAGCAGAACTTACAGGGCTTGTCTACTCGTTAACGGTAAAGCCTTCCTATCACCAGGATAAATGGTATTTAAGAGTTGTACCAATAAGTCTTATTTTAATTGCGATAACGATCATTCTAAATATTATATTCTTTTAAACGGGATGCGCCATGTATAAAAAATTAAACAACCTCGGCTTTGTAATCGGAATCTTTTTTATACTTATTTCATTAGTCCTTATAATTGGTGGATTAGTTTCTGACGCATTAGCCAATAAACTAAATTTTTATACAGGATTTTCTTTCCTGGTGTTTGGTGTTCTCATGTCATTCCTCAACAGGAAAGATGATAAAGACGTTCAGGTTTAATTTATAATCTTACATCCTTCTTTCCCCGCCTTTCAAGTGGCCTAAAAATTATCGGAGCAACCAATGCAAAAGGTTTCCGTCAAAAAAATATCATACCAATTTCAAGATTTGATTTGCGAACCTCAGTTTAATTTATTTTTAAATGGAATAATTAACCAGGAATAATTGGTTGGTGGTCGCGACCTATTGCGAACTTTTTTTTTCTTATTGCAATACGCTTAATTTCTGAAGGAATGATCAATATGGGCAATATTTTAAACGAAGAATAAGTAGCATAGAAGATTTTGTTTTCATTTTTTTACGCTTACATTTCCCTCTTAAAAACAGACATGAAATACATGGGTTGTCCTTTCGTATCAAATGCTTCAAGGTATTTTTTACCCAATAAATTGTAGCAGATGGTGAGCGCGTCATTTTCCAATTTATAGATCGCTGTAATGTGTTTACCTGCATTACGCGTTCTCTGCCGTATATGTCAATTTTATTATTATTAAATTTTAAAATACCCCTATCAGTACTCTCGGCAATAAGGGTATGATTAGTATCATTAATTACAAAAATTTATAGTTGCATTATTTCCGTAAGCATGCAGGCACGCCAACACTGTACAAATAAGCGCAAGTAAAGACGAAACGGTTCTTACATTATTTAAGCGGCTTTCACATTCGTCATAAACCTTCAATATTATTCACGCGGACTTCTTGGATCAGCAAAATAGCTGAATTTATAATCCTTTGGAGGCATTTTGCCGGAAAGATTTTTCACGAAATAATCCCACCTTTTACGCATCATATATAATGAGTATTGTCCGTAGCCATGCCTGCTATTCGGGAAGATGACCAGGTCATAATCTTTGTTAGCTTTTTCAAGTGCTTCTATTACAAGCATTGTATTTGAAGACGGCACATTATCGTCCATCATTCCATGCGCAAGCATCAATTTACCTTTTAGATTTTTTGCATAATTTTCGTTCGCCTGGGCTTCATAATTGGAAATGCCGCCAGCATCTTTTGTTTCAAGTCCTATATAACGCTCTCCCCAATCATCTTCATAATTTCGGTTATCATGATTGCCGGACTCCGCTATGCCAACTTTGAAAAAATCAGGATACCTGAACATTGCCGCAGCGGTAGCAAAACCACCACCGGAATGGCCCCAAATCCCGATCCTGTTGGTATCAATATAACCATATTCAATTGCCAGTTGCCGAATACCTGCTACCTGGTCCGGCAAAGTATTCTCGGCCATATTTCCATAAGCCATATCGTGAAAACTTTTAGACCGCAAGGGATTACTGGTACCTTCTAAAACCACTACTACAAAGCCTAACTCAGCAAGGGCCTGGTTATCACCGCGGGAAGCCTCAAACGACCAACTGCCTACGCTTCCACCCTGCGGACCAGGATATATGTAGTCTATAATCGGATATTTTTTTGAAGGATCAAGATTTGTGGGTGTAAACAAAAGCCCATACAAATCTGTGCGCCCGTCATGTGCCTTCAGCGTGATTGTTTTCGGCGCTTGCCAGCCTGTGGCTTTCAATCTTGAAACATCTGTTTTTTCTAAGGCCGAAATCAGCTTGCCATTACTATTTCTTAATACGGTTTCGCCGGGCACGTCAGGTTGCGAATAGCTGTCAATGAAATATTGTTCTGACGGAGAAAATGTAACGTTGTGATTGCCTTCTTCAGGTGTTAGCGAGGCAAACTTTTTTCCATCAAAACCAATTTTGTAAAGATGTGTGAAGTAAGGATTTTTCTTATCCAATCCGTCAGCCAAATAATAAAGCATCCGGTTCTTATCATCCACCTTCAAAAGTTTTGTTACCACATAATCACCTTCCGTGATTTTATTCTTCAACTTACCCGTAGTGGCATCGTACAAGTATAAATGTCCCCAATTGTCCCGCTCAGAGTACCAGATGATCTCATTCGTTTTCGGAAGGTAGCGCCAGTTAATAGCGCCCTGGCCTGATTCAAATTGTGTAGGTACGCTTTCTTCAAATATATCCCGAACAGTACCTGTAACGGTATTGGCTATACGAAATTTCTCCACCTTATGATCGCGGGATGTAGATACAAAAGCCAACTGCATTCCATCGGCACTCCAATCCACATCATCGAAGGTTCCGCTGCTGGAGATATCATCACTCAACGTACCGCGGTGCGGATCAGGGGGCACCTGCAACCGGATCACTTTTGGTACATCCACATCTATCACAACACGCTGAATGGTTATTATATTGGTATCGCCGGGCAAAGGATATTTCCAGGCTTTCAGCACAGGATGGCCAACGTTGGTAGTAACGAGATACATATCCCCCGCCTTCCTTTCGTCCTGTTGAAAAGTGGCGATTTTTTTGGAGTCAGGCGACCATCTTAATATCGCAGCGTTGCTGTGTTTCCATCCGGCGTTATCGGTAGCGTATCCAAAATATTGAACTCCATCTGTAGTTAGCTGTGTTTCTTTTCCGGAAGCAACATCGCTCACCCATAAATTGTAATCTTTTATAAAAGCGGCTTTTTTTCCATCGGGAGAAACAACTTCACCTTCATGCTCTTTACTTTTTGCTTTGGGCACATTGTCTTCCGCAAGCGCGCACTTATAATCTGTAAGATCACATGTCCATTGTTTGCGGTTTACAGTAAATGTGATAGACTTACCGTCATTTACAAAACTAAAGGTTTGAAAGGGCAACATCGCCGCAGCATAATGTCCGCCGGAAGCAGCAGATAAAGATGCAGCAAGTTTCTGCTGATCGAAAGCAGGCGTTAGCTTGCCGTTAGCAGCATTCACCAAAATGAATTCGCTGCCTGAGGAATTAAGATCCCGGTACCAGAAACGATCACCCGGAAGCCAGGTAGCTTTCACGCTTCCATGGTCAATATATTGCTGGGTATTATAAAAAAGAAAGCTCTCAGCGTGTGCATAATCTTTAAAAGTTATGGAATCACTTTGAGCATTTGCCGACGATAAGAAAATGGTTAGAATAAATGTTATTAAATACTTTGTCATAATAATAGAGAACTGTTTAGAAAGTAGGAAAGCTATAAAATTAAGGAATGTAAATTATAAGCAATCTGAAAATTCAAATTAGTGATGGCTCATGTTAAACGATTTTTACCTTTTTTTGATGCACCATTTTTAGAAATTATTTTGGTTCAATTTTTATAGGATTGATGAAAAAGATTTTGATTTTTTTTCATTTACATGTGGCGCAAATGGCACCTTGCAAATTGCCTTTAGAAGATATTGAGAAATTATAAAAATAAAACGAGTTGTATTTGCGTAATAGAATTGAATGTAATATGTATTGCGCAAAATCAGTTTAAGAGGTTAAAAATCAATGGTGATATTTTTTTAGAAAAAAAGTCGTGATAGTTCGTACTTTCGGAAATACAGAGGTTAGGCTGTACTACAAATTGACTGTTCTTAAATTAAACACTGACTTTACATGAAGATTAAAAATTTGGCGACACTTATTTTATTATTGATTTTATTTTCTTGTAACAACATTAATACAAAATCTACAGATGAAAGTAAATCTGCAATTAATGATAGTCTTGGTAATTTAGAAGAACTTGAAAAATCTGCTTTAGCGTCGAAAAAAATTACTGATACAATTCTTTTGGATTATAGATTTGGTATGACAAAAGAGCAAGTTCTCAATCATACTCAAAAACTTTATGCTGACGGAAAACTTAAAAAAAATTATAGTGGCAAATACTATTTTGAAATACAATCCAAAACTAACGAGACATACAAAGGTTATTTAATTGCTGACTACTACAAGGCAAAACTGTTTTCCATTGGCTTAATATTTTCAGATGAAACAAGTAATATTATGGTATTCTCAACTCTAAATGATTTATATAAAGACAAATATGGTGACGCGGACTTAATGAACAAACCTATAAGTGACATGAATTTGTATGAAAGCTATTGGTTAAGAAACAACTTAAAAATCAGACTTACGACTGGCATTACTGATGCAACTGTTCAATACATAGATCTGCGTTATGAAAAGAAAAAGGAACTTGCTGACAGTACAGAAAAAGCTAATTTTAAGGAGAAAGTAAAAAGTAATCTTTAGTACTGTACTACAGCCAACAAGCAGTTCAAATTTACCGTATCATTTGGACTGACTCGTCCTAAAATAACTTTGCACCTTTTGTGATTAATCCTGCTATCAATGTCCGCTTTTTTTCAGCACTTGGTGTTCACCCACCAGACCGAAGCCCACCGCCGCTGTTCGGTGTTCGTGCGGATGGTTTGCCGCATAGTAATCACCAACAACCTGCAGAGAGTTGGTAACAAAATATAACCATGCTATGACTACTTTAGCAGCAAACAAATTTTTCCATCGTCATCAATCATTATCCACAATATTTTACAGCCACTATTTTAGAATGGCAACATCTTTTAAAACCAGATAAATACAAAGATGTAATCATAGAGAGCCTTAAATTTCTTATGAAAGCGGAATTGACGAATTTGATTTTACAAAATATTGGATGGCTTAAGATAAATTCGGCTATGGCTTCAAACTGATGTTGGTGTAGCCGGACAACAAAACCATCCGCACGAACACACAACATCGGCTGCTTCTTTTAGTTTGGCAAACGGCTTAAAGGGAAGACCAGCAAAGGCTAAGATTAACTGAAAGATTTATGTAAGTGCTGCAGGTCACAAATGCTATTATGCCGGCTATTAAAAATGATATGGGAGTTCCACCACGTGCCAAAGAAATTGCCAACCTAAGACGGCAAATATTCCCCCGCCAACCATTCCGCATATGCCTATTGATACCGCTTCCTTTAAACTATTTTTTCATTCTGATATTTTTGATTGCTCAATTAAATAAAGGTTACCAACCTTTTAATTCAACATTACCTTTTCAATTCCCATATTTAATAAATTGAAGGTAATTACCTTTAACTTTATCAACAGGCTCGTCTCAATATATGGAAAATGAAAGGTAAAACCTTTGGAACTTTTACCGGCGTATTCACGCCAACAACCTTAACGATTCTGGGCGTTATTATGTTTGTTCGTTTGCCCTGGGTTGTAGGCAATGCGGGCATTGTAGGATCGCTTGCCATCGTTCTTTTGTCGGTGGCTATCACGCTGACTACCGCTTTAAGCATATCATCTATTACAACCAATATTCGCATTGGGGAAGGAGGCGCATTCAGCGTAATTTCCCAATCGCTCGGGCTTGAGATTGGCGGAGCTATTGGTATCCCATTCTACCTTGCTCAGGCGATCGCAGTTTCTATGTATGTCTTCGGTTTCAGGGAAGGCCTGCAGGCAATATTTCCAAATTATGATCCATTCCTTTTGGATATTTACACATTTGTATTAGTAATGGCGATTGCATTTATCAGCACAAGTTTTGCTTTCAAAATTCAGCACTTCATCCTGGGAATAGTAGCCCTTTCATTGATATGCATTTATGGAGCATTGGTTACGCATCATTTGAATAAGCATCTTGAATGGTTTGGAAAATATCCGGGTTCTCCTGGAGATAATTTTAGTGGCACCTCCTTCTGGACTGTGTTCACCATATTTTTTCCTGCTGTAACGGGTGTGATGGCAGGGGCTAATATGTCGGGCGATCTTACCGACCCCGGTAAAAGCATTCCGCGTGGAACTATTTCATCCGTAATTATCACTACCCTTATTTATCTCTCTCTTATTTTTGTGGCAGCGCTTATCAGCACACCTGATAACCTTGTGAAAAATTACAATGTATTTATTGATGAATCTCTTTTTCCACCCATCGTGCTTACCGGTTTATTAGGCGCCACTTTATCTTCTGCATTAGGTTCATTCGTAGGAGCACCAAGAATTTTACTTGCGCTCGGTGAACGAACTATTTTGCCAAAAAGTAATTTTATTTCGAAAATTTCTAAACGTGGCGAACCGATGAATGCCATGTTTGTTACTGCATTTATAGTGCTTCTGGGTATATCGCTCAGAAACCTGAATACGATAGCGCCTTTGCTGACTATGTTTTTTGTGATTACTTATGCTATGGTAAATGTGGTAGCGTTGATAGAGCAATTTTTAGGATTACCCAGTTACAGACCTTTGCTTAAAATTCCTATTATTGTTCCGCTTATCGGCGCAATAGGATCTATTACCGTTATGTTTATCATTAATGCTTTTGTGGCGTTGCTTTCCTTGATCTTAATCATTGCATTTTATTTTTATCTCGTAAGAAAACACCTCGTTTCATCTGCGGGAGATTCACGCAGTGGCCTGTTTACGGCACTTGCAGAGTGGGCAACAAAAAAAACAACTGAGCTAAGCCCTAAGCGTGAGGCCAGGTCATGGAGACCTGATCTGCTGGTACCGGTTATTTATCCTGCAGAAATTCGTTCTTCGTTTCAGTTAATCAATTCGATCATTTATCCAAAGGGTTCATTGAAGCTAATGGCGATAAGAAATGAAGATGCGGCAGAACAAAAAAGGCTCAATAATTTTATGGCTTTGACCATAAGAAAGTTCAGAGAAATGAATATCACTATTTCAGGAACGACGGTTGATAATTATGATTTCAGCAATTCATTGAACATAAGCATGCAATCTTTAAATGCCGCTTTCTTCAAACCAAATACCATTTTTGTTGGGATAGATCCAGCGAAAGATAACATAGAGAAATATAATAAATTATTAGTGGACACGAAGAAGAACAACTATGGATTAATTCTTTTTATTCCTTATGGTACCTCTGGTATTGCTATGGAAAAAAACGTGTCACTTTGGATAAATAATTTGCCGGCTGGCTGGAAAGAAAATTTCAATTTACATAATAATGACCTGGCCATTCTCCTGGCACTATTGATTTCTAAAAACTGGCATGGCCATATTAATGCGCATATTATCAAAAATGAAAATATTGAAGAACCGGATCTTCATGATTTAAAAGAAATGATTCGCTTTCCAAAAGATACAGCCATTCAATTGAACCAGGGAAACATAATAGATGAAGTAGTTACCGATATAAATTCAGACCTCAACATCATTAGCATTTCAAATGATATGGATATACAAAATATGATTGCGATTGTAAACAGGGCAAAAATATCAGCCATTTTTTGTAACGATTCAGGGCTTGAAAATGCATTGGTTTAAAGAAATGCTTTGTCCATAATCACCCGTGTTTCATCAATAATCTTTTGCAAATGCTCTTTACCCAAAAAACTCTCTGCATAAATTTTATAAATAACTTCTGTACCTGAAGGTCGTGCGTCAAAACCAACCGTTTTCGGAAGTAACTTTCAAACCTCCGAATGTTCCTGATTACTATTGCTTGTAATTAAATTAATATCGAATAAAAATAATATCAGCGGCAATTTCTTAAACCATCAAGATTACCATTTTTGATAAAAATATCATGCTCTGAATATGCTCTTCATTTTAAAAAAATAAACAAAAGAAATATTACAGGACTGTAATGGCTTGTTCGCGGTTATTTTCTTAAGCACAACGCGGTTAGTGTTTGTATATCTTTTTATAAATTAGTGCTATGAAAATATTCTCCGCATTAGTTATTGCCATCCTTCTTTCGTTTACAGCAACCTCCCAATTTGCCAACCTTTTCACCAATATACACGGACGTAAGCTTACAAGCCTTAATGGGCAATGGCAGGTAATCATTGACCCCTTTAATGCAGGCGCCGGCAATTGGAAACCAATATGGAAAGATCAAAAGCCAAGCGGCAAAAATGATTTTTATGAATATGCGTTTACGCCCTCCGTTAGTTTAAAAGTGCCCGGCGACTGGAATCATCAAAAGACTGAGCTTACTTATTATGAAGGAACTATTTGGTATAAAAGAACGTTTTTAAATAAGGGCGCTCAGGGCAAAAGATTTTTTTTATATTTCGGTGCCGTCAATTACCAGTGTGATGTATATTTTAATAATGAGTTGCTAGGCAGCCATGAAGGCGGCTTTACACCTTTCCAGTTTGAGATCACCGGTAAACTTAAAGATACCAACTCAGTTATTGTACGTGTAAATAACCAGCGAAAAGCAGATGATATACCAGCGCTTAATTATGACTGGTGGAACTATGGCGGCATTACAAGAGATGTATCTTTAGTTGAAACTCCGTTAAATTACATAAAGGATTATAGTATCCAGCTTGAAAAAAATAAAGCCAATATTATTGCCGGATGGGTGCAGGTTGGCGGCGAAAAATTTTTGACGCCTGTTACTATAACTATTCCTAAACTACACATAGACTACAAAACAACAACAGATGAAAACGGCAAAGCATGGTTTCAAATTTCCGCCAATCCACATTTATGGTCGCCCGCTCATCCTGAGTTATATGACGTAGCTATCAGCTCCGGCAATGATTCAATACACGAGCTTATTGGCTTTAGAACCGTGGAGGTAAAGGGAGATGAAATATTGCTAAATGGCAAATCTATCTTTTTAAAAGGCATCAATATACATGAGGAAATTCCGCAGCAGGTAAGAAGAGCCTACAGTGAAGCAGATGCTGAAATGCTGCTGCATTGGGCAAAAGAGCTTGGTTGCAACTTTGTCCGTCTCACGCATTACTCACATAATGAATATATGGTTCGCCTTGCGGATAAGCTTGGTATTATGCTTTGGGAAGAAGTGCCGCTTTGGCAAAATATACAGTTCAGTAACCCCAGAATTTTGGACAAAGCTGATACGATGCTGAAAGAAATGATCACACGGGATAAAAATCGTTGCTCCATTATTATGTGGAGCGTTGCCAATGAAACTAC
>JBBRSV010000079.1:0-23628 GCA_038245055.1 Chitinophagales bacterium
GGTAAAAAATTGTTGAACCTGTCCGGCAGTTAAACCATCCATCTCGCCTTTATCATAAATGCCGCTTCTTGCTTTTGCAATTGATTTTTCTGAAAGATCGGTTGCAAAAATTTGTATTTTAATTTCTGAAACTTTATCACTCATGTATTCATGAAGGCTAATTGCTATTGAATAAACTTCCTTACCTGTGGAGCAGCCTGCTATCCAAATTCGTAATGGATTTGTGGAAGTCTTATCTTTTACAATTTCCGGCAATACCTCTTTGCATAAGCTCTCAAATATTTCAGGGTCACGAAAAAAAGAGGTAACTGGTATCAGCAAATCATGGAACAGGATATCCTCTTCAATATTATTTTTGTCAATGTAGCTGAGGTAGTCAACAATTTTTTCCTGCTTAAGTATTACCATGCGGCGAAGTATGCGCCTGCGTACAGTGGTTTGTTTATAATACGTGAAATCAACTCCCTGCTTCAGGCGAAGAACATTAAGTATCTTTTTAAAGGCTTCTTCTTCGGAGAGCTTAGCAGGCAGTGCATCTTCATCTGTGGATATAATGTTTAAAGCGTCGTTTAGCAATAGTAGTTGCCTGGGCATATTTTCGGGAGCAAGTATAAAATCCACCACCCCGGCTTTTATAGCATTATGCGGCATTGAATCAAATGTTGCGCTCTCAAGATCCTGTGCAAACGTTATTCCTCCCTGTTCTTTAATCTTTCCAAGACCTATTGTTCCATCTACACCATTTCCTGACAATACAATTCCTATGGCATGGCTCTGGTGCACTTCTGCAAGTGAAGAAAGAAAAAGATCAATGGGCATATTTTTTTTCTCCTTTGGCCTTGGGCTTAGCTGCAGAACGCCGTCGGTTGCTACCAGCATTTTATTTGCCGGGATAATGTAAACTTCGTCAGGCTGCACTTTTACATTATCGCTTATTTCGTTCACCTTCATTCGCGTTTCCCTTTGCAGGATTTCCGGTAGAGAACTGGAATGATCAGGATGTAAATGCTGAACCAATATATAGGCCATCCCAGTTTTTTCAGGTATAGCTTTTATCAGTCTCTTAAAAGCTTCCAGTCCACCTGCTGAAGCGCCTACACCAACGACCGGGAAAAGGTTTTTGGAAAGAATGCTTGGTTTATCTTTGATTAATTTGGACAAGGGTTATGTTTCTTAAACACATTATTGTTGTATTAAATAAAACTTAGTGATAAAGAAATAAGAAGTGGTGTTTCAATTAGAATTTCAAGAAAAGAAGATAAGCTTTTGTTACAACTTTGAGTAAGGTAGGCAATTGCTATCAATAGTATCTATTTATTAAAATAATATATACTAAAGTTCAGTATTTAAGCCGGCAGTAAAGTTACTTTTAAGAATGGCCATCTTGTCGGGCAGTTGCTGCAATATTTTATAAGGTCTCTTTTCCAAATGGGATGAATGCATTTTTCAAACATAACCACTTTAAAAAGCGCGGGATAAGGAGCTGAAAATATGAGGTAGTTTAGCATAAGTTTTCCCAAAAATCCTGGAGCTTTACTTAAGAATTATGATAGAACAAACAGAACTTGTTTTAACCGAATGGAATTATCACCCACCCGCAAATCCCAATGAACCCTGCGAAATTCTCAATTTTACCACTTTGGATGTAATGAAGAAAAGGGCTTCCACAAAGAAAGGCATTGCATGCAGGTTTACTACGCACTTTGTTAGTGGTACTGAAAACATTCTCGTTTACGTTGCAGAAAATTCCTATGTAATAGACTTTCAAGATGTAATAGATAAAAATGAATTACTCATTATGATTAGAAATTCCTACTCCAAATTTAAAGATAAATTCGACCTCAGGAAACTTGGAACCATTTTACAGGATAGGGTTTTATCTTCTTTAGAGGAAACAAATATTGATCTCGATGCAGTGATTCCAATGCTCTTATAAACCGAACCAGCATCGCTTTGTGTTGTATAAATTTTTGCGAATTTATTTCGTTCCCTTCCTCTTTCTTTTGTCATTTACAAAGTTAGGATTGCACCGTTCCTGAATGTCTTCCTTCAATGGTCACTGAAATATTTTTCAACCTTGTTTAATTTTGATTAACCCGGCATTATAAAATTGGCGAGGATTAGCGAGTTTGTTGCAATACTTTATTAAAATGCATAACGTGATTTTCAAATTTTGCTCCTTCACGTTTAACAAGTTTTTTACAATTTTCTACAGAATTGCTACATAAGTAGATTTCAAATTTGCTCTATCATTCAAATTAAAAATAAAGACATGAAATTAAAGCAATTCACAGCGGTGCTGCTTATTAGCGCAGCGGCTTTTACCGGCGGTGGCTGGATCTATGGAGAATATCATCACCAGGATCCATTAGCCTTCAACAATGCTACATCTTCTTCAATATTTAAAACAACCAAATACACGGATGATGCTTCGAGTGTTCCAACAACCGATTTCGAAACGGCGGCGGCAAAAGCTTCCCCTGCTGTGGTACATATAAAAGTGCTTTCAAGAATGGCAACGCAAAGCTTCAATCCTTTTGGAGATGATAACAGCAATGACGGTTCGGGCAGTTCTTCTAATAATCCTGAAAGGCAGGTTGCTTCGGGCTCCGGCGTTATCGTAAGTTCCGATGGATACATCGTTACAAACAATCATGTGGTGGACCATGCCGACGGATTAGTAGTAACCTTGAATGATAAGAATGATTATAAAGCGAAAGTGATTGGAACTGATCCGAGTTCTGACCTCGCAGTTCTAAAAATTGAAGGCAGGAATTTTGCTCATTTGGATTTTTCTAATTCAGATGATGTTCGGGTCGGCCAATGGATACTCGCCATTGGTTATCCATTGAATCTTGAAACTACGGTTACCTCCGGAATAGTTAGTGCGAAGGCAAGAAACATTGGTATTAACGATCGAAATAGCAATTCGCCGATCGAATCATTTATACAAACAGATGCAGCGGTTAACCCCGGAAATAGTGGCGGCGCTTTGGTGAATACAAATGGCGACCTCATCGGTATCAATAGCGCTATTGCTTCGCCCACAGGTTCTTTCGCAGGCTACTCCTATGCAATTCCATCAAACGTTGTAAGCAGGGTTGCAGGTGATATTATAAAATATGGAAGCTCTAAAAGAGCGTACCTCGGCATCATGTTCGGCAACGACCAGATGAGCGCTGAACAACGCCAAAAAAATAGTATTCCTGAGGGTAATGGTGTGTATGTTATGGATGTTGCAAAAGGCAGCGCTGCTGATGAAGCAGGGATTCAAAAAGGTGATTTCATTGTTAAATTGAATGGCACTATTATGAATACCGGAACTGAATTGATTGAGAAAATTTCAGCCCTTCGTCCTGGTGATAAAGTTAGCATTGGCTATGTTCATAACGGTGGTCAAAATACTACTACTGCTACCTTAAAAGGTTCTGCAGGCAATTATCTGGATCAACAACAAATGCAACAACAGCAGCAACAACAAAAACAACAGCAGCAACAACAGCAACAACAACAGGATCAGCAAGGCCAGCAGGATCCTAATCAATAAAAATCGTAGGGTGAAAAATAAGTTCGCAACAGGGTACCCGCTAAAGAATGTTATTGTGATGAAATAGTTGTAGAACCTAAAAGATAAATCCTATGAAACTGACCGCCTCCTAAAAGGCGGTTTTTTTTTCTGTCAAATTTGGTTTAAGAATTGACCTTCTTAAATAGTAATTTCAAATTAAAATTGCCTTTCATGCAACTATACAATTTTTAAAATAAACCGTTGGCTTTAACATGAAAATATTGATTATAGAAGATGAGAAAGGGTTGCAGGAATCAATTGTAAAATACCTGCAGCACCAGGGTTTTATTTGTGAAGCAGCCGATGATTTTATAAAAGGAAAGGAAAAAGTTTCTCAATTTTTATACGATTGTATTGTGGTTGATATCGGGTTGCCCTATGGCAGCGGTTTAGATCTTATCAAAGAGTTGAAATACATGGAATCTAAAGCAGGCATTATCATTATTTCCGCAAAAAACGCGCTGGAAGATAAATTAAATGGACTGGACTTAGGCGCCGATGACTATCTTGCAAAACCCTTTTATTTATCGGAACTAACGGCAAGGATAAACGCAATTATCCGTCGCAGAAATTTTAGCGGAAACAAGGTGATCACTTTTAATGAAATACAACTTGCTGCGGAAGCACGGCGTGTTACGGTAAATGATAAGGCCGTTGACCTTACCGATAAGGAATACCAGTTGCTTGAATATTTTGTAGCTAACCAGCGCCGGCTGCTTACAAAAGCGGCCATCGCGGAGCATATTTGGGGCGATGAATATTTACACGCTAGTAATTTTGATTTCATCTATTCCCAAATAAAAAACCTGCGTAAAAAGCTAATGGACGCAGGTAGTGGTGATTACATTAAAACGGTGTACCGCGCAGGTTACCGGTTCACCGACAATTAATAATTGAGCGTTTTTTTTAGATAAAAAATATGAAGCTTCTTACAAAAACTACAGTATATTTTTTAATAGTATTGGTTCCGTTATTGGCCATTGCAGGATTTTATTTGTTCAATCAATTTAGCAGGGAAATTAATTACCGCAGTGATAAAGAGCTGATCAGCGTTGAAATACAGTGGATTCAATACCTCGGCTCAGCGGCGGAGAATGGTACCGTGTTCGTCTTAAAAACTCCGGACCTTTCTATTTTTCCTACCGATGCAACTGCAACGCCTTATCCTACCCTGACAAATACTTATGGTTTTATTTCAAAGGAAAAAATTATTTACCGCCAACTATCGCAGGTGGTCGCTATCGGTGATAATTCTTATCAAATAAACATACGCCAGTCCCAGGAACAAAAGGCTGCCCTGGTTGCAGATGTAACAAGGATCATGTTATTTGTATTTATCGGATTGTTTGCTGCCACGTTAATTTTCAATTGGGCCATCAGCAAAAGATTATGGAAGCCTTTCAAAAGATCACTTACTAAAATACGAAGTGCTGAATTGCAAAAAATGGAAGCGATACATTTTGAAGAAACCAGCATCCATGAGTTTAATGAATTGAATACCTCCTTGAATTATATGACCGTTAAAATATATAAAGATTACATGAACATGAAAGAGTTTACTGAAAATGCCGCGCACGAAATGCAAACGCCGGTTGCAGTAGTACAAAGCAAATTAGAACTCTTGTTGCAGGACTCAAATTTAAAGGACGAGCAGGTGCAAGCCATTCTTCAATCTTCCGATGCCTTGCGGCGGTTGAGCAAATTGAACGAAGGATTATTGTTGCTGGCTAAAATTGAAAACCATCAATACGAAACGACTGAGGCAATAAGTATAACTGAAATTGTGAAAAAATATTTGCACCTCTTTGAAGATTTTATTAAAGAAAAAGTGCTTTTCATTGAAACGGATTATGAGCAGGATTTTTTGGTAAAATTGCATCCTCTTCTTGCTGATTCATTAATAGCTAACCTGCTTGGCAATGCTATTAAATATAACGTTAGTGGCGGAAAGGTTGCCATACATATTTTTAAAAAAGGCTTTCAGATAAGTAATACCAGCCCTTTACCCGCTATCGCTCCCGGCAGTTTATACCAAAGACTTACCGGCTCAAAAGAACTTCATGATAACTCCAATGGGCTTGGACTTGCAATTGTAAAAAAAATTGTAGAAACACATCATTTGCAAATCCATTACAATTGCCAAAATGGGATGCACACTTTTGAAATCACAGAAGGTTCAAGAGGTTCATCGTATGCACCAGCTCCTTAGGGTGAGCTTTATTTGTGGAGATTATTTCTCTTAATTATAAAATATTAATTTGAAATTGACTATGAAGACGCCAACAATTTCTTTTATTAATAAATTAGATTGACGTTTTATTTTTTATAAAAGATTGCCTGCTACCTCCAGTGACACACAGTTTTATTGTCAACTACACACTTTATTTTCTTTGAAGAGGTAAGTCATACTTCTGCCATTTTTGATGCTTCATCATATATATTAAATTTTTAAAGGTTATGGCAGGCTCTTTGCGATTAAAAAATTGTCAGGCAAGATGTATTTAGCTTATCGTTTTTCTTTAGGGAGATCAACTCTTATGCACATGTCAAAATTCCCTGGAGTGGCCTTAGTCGCTCATTTAATTGTAACAAATTATAGCTCATAAAATGAATAATAATAATTTTTTTATTTTACGGTACATCAACAAATCCCGAATAAAATAGTATGCAGATGATGATACAAACAATGGTTAAATTCGTTGGAGCATTTGTTTCTTTTATTGAATAATTAGAATTTTAAATTAATAGAAGTGGGCAAATTTTCTTCACTTTCTTTTTATTTCATTCAATCAATTACTAATCCAGCTTCGTTTCAGGCTGAAAGAATTAACCGCGTCTTTAACTCATTTAATATTGCGGCCGCAGCAATGTTGTTGCTGGTAACATTTCTTGTAATATTTATTAGCGTTAAGTACCGGGAAAAAATTGGTGATGATACAGAGCCGAAGCAAGTGAGCGGAAACAATGTATTGGAGGCCTTCATGATTGGTGTTCCAACTTTACTACTGGCTTATTTTTTTTATCAAACCATTGTCATCGAAAAAGCGATTGCACCCGGCGTAGATAAATCACAGCAGCCCGATGTGATTATTACCGGCCACGAATGGTGGTGGGAAGTGGAATATCCTGGTTCGAATGTGATCACAGCAAATGAAGTCCACCTGCCAGTGGGCAAACATTTATTATTGGAATTGCGTTCGGCTGATGTGATTCACGATTGGTGGGTTCCGCAACTTGGGAATAAAATGGATTTAATTCCAAAAATTACCAATCATTTATGGCTGGATATCAATATGCCGGGAGACTACATTGGAGCGTGTAGCGAATTTTGTGGCGCTCAACATGCATGGATGCGCATAAAAGTTATAGCGCAAACGGAAAGAGATTTTAATAACTGGCTAGCATCAAATACATCTAACGGGCAATCGCCCCTCGATAGTCTGGCATTAACCGGTGAAAAATTATTCCAGGAAAAAACTTGTGGTAGCTGCCACCGTGTACAAGGCACCAATGCAACCGCGATGGTCGGGCCCGATCTCACTCATCTCGGAAGCAGGCAGGAAATTCTAACGGGCCTCATGAAAAATAACCAGGAAAATTTATTTAAGTGGATCAATCATCCGCAGGACATTAAACCCGGCGCTCATATGCCGGATTTTATTTTGGATAAAGATTCAGTGGCGGCAATTGCTCATTACTTAACCCAACTTAAATGATGCAGGAAATAGTTGAAATACCAGAGCCATCATCATCATTCCCGGGTTTGGGCGTGAGCAGCGACCAGGGACTGCTTCAATGGATCTCATCTGTTGACCACAAGATGATCGGTATCATGTATCTATTCGTTTCGCTTTTATTTTTTGTGATCGGGGGTGCAGAAGCATTGTTAATGCGCATACAGCTTGCTTTACCAATGATGCATTTCCTGGGGCCCGAAACCTACAACCAGTTTTTTACCATGCATGGAACTACCATGATTTTTTTTGTAGCCATGCCCGCTATATTTGGCTTCGCTGTTTATTTCGTTCCACTGATGATTGGTGCCAATGAAATGGCATTTCCAAGAATGAATGCATTCAGTTTATGGATTACCCTCTTTGGTGGTCTTTTGCTATACTTTAGTTTCCTGGCAGGTGGCGCACCTGATGCGGGGTGGTTTAATTATGCTCCGCTCAATCAAAAAAATTATTCAAGTAATCCTGGTATTGATTATTATGCTATGGGGCTTTTGATTTCGGGAATAGGAAGCGTGACCACATCGATTAATCTTGTGGTAACGATCTTGCATATGCGCATAAAAAACATGAAGCTTAACAGGCTTCCATTGTTTGTTTGGATGGTTCTGGTAAATTCTTTTTTGTTACTGGCGGCGTTTCCTTCTTTAAATGCAGCGTTAGCCATGCTATTGATGGATCGGCAGTTTCATGCCCACTTTTTCAATACTACCAATGGCGGTTCTGCATTACTATGGCAACATCTGTTTTGGATATTCGGCCATCCGGAAGTATATATAGTTATTCTTCCACCATTCGGTATTTTATCAGAAGTGTTTCCTGTGTTTTCACGTAAGCCTATTTTTGGTTATTCATTTATTGCCGCATCTTCTGTAGGTATTGCCCTTCTTGCGTTCGGCGTGTGGGCGCATCACATGTTTGCAGTTGGACTGGGTAATACCGTTGATTCATTTTTCTCTGCAAGCAGCATGCTTATTGGTATCCCTACCGGTGTAAAAATATTTAACTGGCTTGCGACTATGTATGGAGGTAAAATAAAGTTTACGGTTTCAATGATGTTCGCAATTGCTTTTTTAATTGAATTTACAATTGGAGGTTTAACCGGTATTGCATTTTCAATTGTGCCAATTGACTGGCAGTTAACGGATACTTATTACGTGGTGGCCCATCTCCATTATGTGTTTATTGGCGGAACTATTTTTGGGTTACTTGCCGGATTATTTTATTGGTTTCCGAAGATGACGGGGAGAATGTTAGATGAAAAGTCCGGTAGATGGTTTTTCTGGTTATTTGTAATTGGATTCAATGCAACATTTTTAGTACAGCATATGCTGGGCATTCTGGGGATGCCGCGAAGAGTTTATACATACCCTGATATTCCCTGGTATGGCGTATTAAATTTTATTTCTACCGCAGGCGCATTCCTTATGGGCATATCTATGTTGTTATTGTTACGAATAATTTATAAAAGTGCAAAACAAGGTAAAATAGCCGGCGATAATCCCTGGGATGCTTATACATTGGAATGGACCGCTTCCTCGCCGCCGGCTCTGAAAAATTTTGATGAACTGCCTGAAGTTACTGGTACGCGCCCATTATGGGATTGGAAACATCCAGATAAAGCGGATAAATAAAAAACAATGGAAAATAAAACAATGATGAAATTGGTGGTCGGCACAGAAGGAATGTTTTTCGTTGCCCTGATCATGGCTTTTATTTATATGGCTTATAATTCGGGATTTGAGCCATACGAAGTAAGCCAGCTCGATATTAAAACAACAGGACTTTTTACCCTTGTTTTATTTAGCAGCAGCTTTACTTTTTGGATGGCCGAAAAAAAATATAAAAACGGAGATATAAAAAGTTTAAAGATATGGTTGATCATTACCATCTTATTCGGGGCTATTTTTTTATTTGGACAGGGAGAAGAATATGTGAGATTGATTAATGAAAACATCACTTTAAGCGGAAGTGTTTTTGGTACAAGTTTTTATGCACTTACAGGGTTTCATGGGTTACATGTTTTTATAGGGTTAATTATTTTATTAATCATTCTTATTCTTGTTTTTTTAGGAGATTTCAACAATTCATCTTCCAATGTAATAAGCACAGTTGGCATCTATTGGCACTTTGTCGACATCGTGTGGATGTTCGTTTTTACAGTGGTATATGTGCTGCCAAAATTTACTAAGATTTAAATTGATACGTATGCGTTCAATACTTTCTTATTGGGATTTCAACATCGCGAATGTAGCGTTCCTGTTACTTCTTATTTCCTTTTATTTATACATTACTCATTTTAAATTCAACAGAAAATCCCTGTTTTTTATTGCTGCCATTTTTATATTAATTCTTTGCATTGCTTCGCCTTTACATTATTTGGGCGAGCATTATTTATTCAGTGCACACATGATGTCGCATATGTTAATATTGCTTGTTGCCGCCCCGCTTTTTATAGCATCGATCCCAAAAGAAAACCGGCTAAAAAGGCCATACGAATTTATCTCCAAAAAAATATCCGGCGCACCGTTAGTAAGCTGGATCGTTGGCGTAAGCGTTATGTGGGTTTGGCACGTTCCCTTTATTTTTAATCAAATGTTTTCAATCCCCGGAATGCAAGTTGCTTCAATGAATTCGATGAGTGGATTTATGTTCCTCCACATGACGAGCTTATTTATTGCGGGCGGCATCTTTTGCCTGCCTATAATTAATCCGTGTAAAGAATATCGAATTGCACCTCTTGCGTCAGTGCTGTATCTTTCTTCCGCGTGCGTGTTTTGTTCTCTTCTTGGGCTATTCATAACGTTTGCACCTGCAGCAACCTTTACAAGTTATATTGGCAATTATGGCACTAATAATTTTTTATCAATTATAAGAAATGATTGGAAAATTAATGCGGCAGTAGACCAGCAAATAGGAGGGCTGATTATGTGGGTCCCGTGTTGCTTTATCTACCTTACTGCCTCAATGGTTATATTAATTAAATGGTTTGAAAAGAAAGAAACAATTGTACAATCCGGAAGTACGAAACTGGCAGGAACTGTGACTTAACGAATTCATTCTATTGAATCAATTGGTGAGAGCAAGAAAAAGGAGACTGGAGTAAAACATTTTATTTTTTTGTTCATTACAAGTAAAGTTATCTATTGAAATTAAAAAATACTTATGCAGGAAGAAAATCAACAAATTGAAAAAGTAAAAGCAAAACCCGAAAATTTGCCCAGGCCAACTTACTGGCCTTTTTTCCTTGCGCTAGGCCTGATGTTCGCCGGCTGGGGTTTATTATCAACATGGCTTTTTTCAATAATTGGGCTCATAGTAATTATCATATCACTCTATGGTTGGATAAATAATTTACGACATGAATGAAGATGTAACAGAAAATAAACCTACAGAAAGCCAGGAGGAAATTGATAGAAGAAAATTTCTCATGAAATTAAGCCTGGGCTTTGCAGCACTGAGCGCTGCCGTGGCTGCCATCCCCATCGTAAGCGCTTTAATAGCCCCCTTACTTGAGCAGCCGGAAGAGACATGGCGCAAGGTGGGTATGTTGAATGACTTCCCTTTAGGGACCACCAACTTAGTCACTTTCTTAAATGCTGATCCGAAAGCTTACGCAGGCGTTACCGCTAAATCAGCTGCATGGCTTAGAAGAAACGGGCAAAATAATTTTATTGCATTTGCTGCAAATTGCACACATTTAGGCTGCCCAGTTCGGTGGGAAGCTACGGCCCAGTTGTTTATGTGCCCTTGTCATGGCGGCGTATATTATAAAGATGGAACGGTAGCCGCTGGTCCGCCACCAAAGCCGCTTACACAGTATGAAGTGAGAGTTTTCAAAAATGAAATACAGATAAAAACAAAGCCTCTTCCTATCACAAATATTACAGCGTAGTAATGAAAAAATTCTTTAAGAAAATATGGGCATGGATTGATGACCGGACAGGAATTACTGAATTGATCACACCGCTGTTAAAGCATCCGGCACCGCCGCGGGCGCTTTGGAGTTATGTTTTCGGAAGCGCCACTTTGTTTGTATTTATGTTGCAGGTTGTTACCGGCGTTGCTTTATCGTTGTTGTATCAGCCCTCATCAAACAATGCCTACCAATCATTAGAGTTTATTACAAACCAGGCGAAGTTTGGAAATGTATTAAGGGGTATTCATTATTATGGCGCGTCTGCTATGATCATTTTAATTGGCCTCCACATGATGCGAACCTACATCACGGCCTCTTATAAGTTTCCCCGCGAAATGAATTGGATAAGTGGCGTTGTACTTTTAATTTTTACAATTTTTATGGGTTTCACGGGACAATTGCTCCGGTGGGATTCGAATGGTGTGTGGTCTTCTGTGGTCGCGGCGCAACAGTTAGGAAGGGTACCTTTTGTTGGCACCTATCTCGCAAGACTTCTTTTGGGAGGCAATACAATTGGGGCGCAAAGCCTGAGCAGGTTTTATTCTTATCATGTTTTCATTGCGCCGGCATTTATTTTTATTTTCATAGGCCTGCATTTGTATCTCGTTTTTAGGAATGGTATTTCTGAACCTCCGAAGGCCGGGCGGCTTGTTGACCCTAAAACCTATCGGGCATGGTATAAAAAATACCTTAAAGAAAAAAGTGTTCCTTTTTGGCCAAACGCAGCCTGGCGTGATGTGATATTCAGTTCAGGCATTGTGATTGCGATCATTTTGCTGGCTATATTTTTGGGAGCGCCGGCACTCACCAGCCAGCCTGATCCGTCAGTTGTTCACACTTCGCCTACGCCTGATTGGTATATGATTCCATTCTTTGCCCTGTTTGCATTAATGCCGCATAAGATAGAATCAGTTGCCATGATGGTGGGGCCATTGCTCACCATTTTTTTATTATTTTCCATTCCTTTTATTTCTAACAAAGGGGAACGAAGTCCCTTAAAACGTCCCTGGGCAATGTTCGGCGTTCTTTGCGTTTTTGTTTTTGTAATCAGCCTTCTTATCACTGGTTTAAAAGCTCCATGGTCGCCGGATTTTAAGACGAAGCCTTTGCCCTTAAGCGCAATTAAATCTGCGCATCCGGATTCAGTTGTTGTCGCAGGCGTAAATTTATTTTATTCAAAGGGCTGTCAATATTGCCATAAAATAAATATATATGGCGGTGCTGCAGGGCCTGACCTAACGGCGGTGGGTAACCGGTTATCCCCGCAGGAGCTTACTATCCGTATCGTAAATGGAAGTACAAATATGCCAGCCTTTGGAGGGGTTCTTTCAAAAGACGAATTGAATAAGCTGGTGACTTTTTTAAGTACGCAAAAATGAGTGGAGTTCTTCAATCATACTTACCAACAAAATATTCGTACTAAAAATAAAAGGAGCCTCTTTTGCAGGGCTCCTTTACGCAGTATCACATTTGAATTTCTAAAACCTAAAAACCTCTTTATTATAATTAACCAATTCCTACATTCCTTTCGTACTTTCTTTTTTGGCATTTGAAATCAACTTCACAAGCATACCTTCCTTATTTATATAACGGTTAGGCATACATATTATTTGCAACATACCTGAAGCGCTGTTGCCTTTTCAAGCGCGCATTTTCTTTATCGGCAGGTATAATCAATACTGGTATCGTAGCGTTATTTATCAATACTGAAGTGGTATTCCCGGAATAAGTTTTTGCAAAATCAGCATCTCCCTGCGAGCCGATGATAATCAAGTCAGCTTTCCAAATTTTAGCATAATCTACAATTGTTTCAGTCCCTACGCCATTCAGCAACCTGGTTTTAATATTACTGTTTCCCAGGTGGTGCACCACGCAATCTAAAAAATGAAAACCTTCCTCTTCCTGGTCTTCGGTGCACATAAAGGCACTGTCTTTGCTGAAGCCTGGAAACCCCATAATGGGTAAGTATTCCATCGGGTAATAAGAGACTTCCGGCAAGGTGTGAACGATCATTATTTCAGCCCCTATTGATTTTGCGTAAGCGTAACCGGTTTCGGCAACTTTTTGAGCCATTGGGTTGTAATCAATTGCAATCATTACTTTTTTCATGGGGATTAATTTGTTGATTAAAATTTAAATGTAACTGGGGTAAAATTTATTTAGATATTGAGTTCTTAGTCATTCTTAATTTCTCAATAAATATACGATGACAACTTGCCTAATTTATTCGGAAATCGGCGAATCGGCAAATGAAATCGGTGAATAAGGGAAAGATTATAACCTTTCATCGTATAAATTAATTCAGGAAGTTGCTCCCGTGCAACACAACAAATTACAATGTGGACAAGAGCGTTTGGCTTTCCTGTAAGGCACCATGACAAATCTTTTTTATAGAACAGAATTTTTTTTGAAACAAATCTTCGTCAAGGTCATCGTATTCAAAAGTGCTCAGATAGGGCTCAAGAGTCTCATTCAATCCCATCACGGAAATGCTTGTTCTCATATTATGTGCTGTTTGTCTCAGGCTTTTTATATCCTTATTTTTCCAGGCGGTTTCCAGGGCTCCTAAATCTTCTGGTATTGCTTCTAAAAATTGTTCGGTAACTGTTTTTTCATATTCCAAATTCCCCATACTCACAGCTTTCATGTATGCAAGGTTTATATATCGATAAGCAGCAGCAGGGATATTTTCATAGTCATTGTGTAAAGATTCCGGCATTTTCGTATTGATAAACTTCTCAATCAACTGGTGCAACTTCTCTTCTCTTATGGGCTTTGAAATGTATTCATCCATTTCATAGCTCAGGCACTTTTCCCGCTCGCCTTCCATGGCATGAGCGGTCATTGCAATTATAGGGATATCTAATTTTAATGTTTTCCTTATTTCATGGGTGGCGGTGTACCCATCCATAACTGGCATTTGAATGTCCATCAAAATGAGGTCATATTTTTTTACGCGCAACAGATCAAGGGCAATTTTTCCGTTAGCAGCAAGGTCAAACTCCAGGTTCCAATAGGTGAACAGGTGTTTGATAAGGCCCTGGTTAATCTCATTGTCTTCAACAACAAGAATGTGAGTATTCCCAAAATTAGTTGACACATTAAAACTTTCCTCCGCAGCCGCTTGGGCGACGATTATTTCGCCAGAAATTTTATAAGGAATAGTTAGAATAAACGTAGTTCCTCTTCCAACTTCGCTTTCAACTTCAATTGTACCGTTTTGTAATTGCACCAGGTCGTAAACGATCGATAAGCCAAGGCCAGTACCTCCGTAGTTCCGCGTAACAGAATCCTCAGCCTGCTGGAACCGTTCAAAGATCTTTTGAAGTTTATCGGGCTCTATTCCTATCCCCGAATCTGTTACAATAATCCCTGTTTTGACCTTGTTATTTTCAATTCCTTCATTCGTAATTTTTATTGCGATGGTTCCTTTACTTGTAAACTTTATCGAATTGTCCACCAGGTTAATGAGAATCTGCGTTAGTCGCGTTGCATCTCCTTCCACCTTATCGGGCACTGATTCATCGACATGTACCGATAGCAAGAGTCCTTTTTCGGAAACCCTTGGATGAAACATAGTTTCAACTGACTGAACCAGGGCGCGAATACTAAATGGAGCGGACTCAATGCGCATCATGCCCGCTTCTATTTTAGACAGGTCCAGCACGTCATTAATTATATTGAGTAAATTTTCTCCAGACTTTTGAATAGTCTGTACATATTGTTTTGAAACTTCGTCAAGTTCTTTTCGCTGAAGCAAATTAGTATATCCCAAAATAGCATTCATTGGTGTTCGTATCTCGTGGCTCATATTGGCCATGAAATTTTCTTTTACCTGTGCCGCATCGCGGGCATTTTTTTCAGAAGCGTTTAACTGAATGATCAAATGATTTTGTCTTCTTATTGCTGTAATAATAAACCAGAACAATGCTGCGCCGCTTAATAATACAAACACGATCAGCGTGGTGCCCAATCTCAATGCCTTCTTGCCACTTTTATCTATTGCTGATGTTACTTTTGAAAGCAGCTTTTGCCTGGAATTTTCAATAGTATAAGTCACCATTCTAATGGAATCATTCAAATCTTTGGTTTTAGCTGAAAATACCTGTGGCTGTCCACTAACAGGTGGGTTTGAAACCGCAGTGTCCGAATCATTTTTAAACAGGTGTAATTTTTCATGAACAAGCAGGTCAAGCACGTCAATATATTTTACCGAAGTGTCATCATCAGAAATTTTTTGAAGGTTATCAATTTCCAATTGGATTTTTCTAATTCTGCTGGCTTTTTCTGATGCGGTAGATGAGTCTATCGAACGACGGGTGAAGCGGGTATTGCCACTTAAGGAATTAATATTTCTGTTGAGTTCTCTTAAATTGTTGGTGACATCTGTTTCGCCCAAAACCTTCTCGTTGCCTTTAATAAGTATGTTGATATTTTTTGCGGAATTGTACTGGATGTAAATAAGCAGAATGTTCCCGGCAATAAAGGCTGCAAGTAAATAATATATTATTTTTTTACCGGTCATACAAAAGATATCTGCAGCTAATTTAACCTAATTATTTGTTGCGTCGGGAGGGCGGTATTTTCAGGTAAAATAGAAGAAAATAAAGCTGCAATACTGCGCAGCCAATTATAGAAAATATCATCAAAATAAAGGTTAGGCCATTCATTCCGGTGTCCATTAATTTAAAGAACCAATAGATTAGCCCGATCAATACCAGGTTGTCTATAAAAAATAATATGGTGTAAATAATTTTCATTTTTTTAAAAGAGGCCCCGGTGGAAACCAGGGCCGTAAAACCAAACTGCTTATGAAAAAAACTATAAAGACTTATTTAAATTTGCTTCGAAAGTAAAATTAGCTGTTCATTGAAAGCCCCGGAAATGCAAATCGGTAAACAGGCATTTTGAATCGTTGAAACAATTTTAAGGAATTACCGTTAGTCTGCAAAGAATGGAAAGCACGTGGCCTTTTAGAAGAGACGGCTTAAAGAATATTCATTTTTTTATTCAATGCAAGCCTGTACGCATCGGATACCGGCAGGGATTTACCATTGATGATGAGTGCGCCATCCTGGAGCGTATCTATTTTATTCAATGCAACAATGAAGGACCGGTGAACGCGAAAAAATTTTGATGCTGGCAGTCGTTCTTCCACCGTTTTCAGGGTAGTATGCACAGCAAAAAATTTTTGTGCCGTATGAAGTTTTACATAATCACCCATCGCCTCAGCAAAAAGCAAGTCGTCAACATTGAGCCTTCTTATAACGTTAGAATCTCTTATAAAAACAAACTCTTCTTCGTTCATTTTTACTTCTTCGCTATTACTCT
The DNA here is from genome assembly GCA_038245055.1 of Chitinophagales bacterium. Classification (GTDB taxonomy): domain Bacteria; phylum Bacteroidota; class Bacteroidia; order Chitinophagales; family Chitinophagaceae; genus Ginsengibacter. Next base: position 16,553 of record JBBRSV010000079.1, read on the forward strand.
CCAGAATTTCTCTCGCTTTATCGATAGCCTGTATAAAGCGCGCGGGCGTTACCGGCTTAACAATATAATCGGCAACGTTAAATTCAAAAGCTTCTGTTGCATATTCTTTTTTAGAAGTAGTGAAAATAATGATTGGTCTTTTACTTCCCAGGACTTTTATGAGCTCCAATCCATTCATTCCGGGCATCTCAATATCTAACAAAATCAGATCTGCCGACTGCTTTTGCAACAGGTTATAAGTATCCAATGCATTTGCACATTCGCCGGTAATGGAAATATCTTTTACCTGCGTCGCAAGCTGCTTCATGGTAGTTCTCGCAATTTTGTTATCATCTACAATGAGGCAATCCATAATTGAATATTAATAAGCTTACTATTAAATATATTTGAAAACAGTTAAGCTCTTAAACCGGCGTAAGCCTCCGCCGATCTGATTATTCGCTCAATTTCCTTACAAATATATTTCCATTTTAAATAGATTAAGAATGGCTGATATGTTAATTAATTATTTTTCGTTAATAACAATGCAAGAATCGAAACCAATAGCTGCGAATTCAATTAGGAAACACTACGCTAATTTTAAGAAAGAACTACCATAACTTTATCACACTTTAAATAAATGATTGCAATAAGAAATTAGCATTGAAAAGAAATAAACAGCGAAAAAATCATGTTTGAACTAACGGGAAAAATAGCAGTTGTAACTGGCGGCGGCAGCGGTATCGGTAAGGCAGTTTCTTTATTATTCGGTAAGCAAGGTGCCCATGTTCATGTTTTGGACCGGGACGAAGCGGGTGGTAATAAAACCGTATTAGAAATTACTGAAGAAAATAGAAAAGCGTTTATGCATGCCTGTGATGTTACAAATCAGGACCAGGTGCGCAACGTTTTTAATAGTATTGGAAAAGTGGATATTTTGGTAAACAGCGCCGGTGTTTCTCATGTTGGAAATATAGAAAATACGACGGAGGCTGATTTTGACAGGTTATATAATGTGAACGTAAAAGGTGTATATAATTGCCTGCAACCCGCTGTGTCAATTATGAAAAAGAATAAGAAGGGTGTAATACTTAACCTTGCTTCAATTGCCAGTAGTATAGGGCTGTCCGATCGCTTTGCCTATTCGATGACAAAGGGCGCTGTTTACGCCATGACGTTATCAGTTGCCAGGGATTATATTGATGAAGGAATACGGTGTAATTGCATATCTCCTGCAAGAGTTCATACGCCTTTTGTAGATGATTTTATAAAGAGGAATTATCCCGGAAAGGAGGGGGAGATGTTCGAGAAATTATCGAAAAGCCAGCCGATAGGCAGGATGGCGAAGCCCGAGGAAATTGCCAGCCTCATTTTATTTTTATGTTCTGAAGAGTCGTCTTTTATAACCGGGTGCGATTACCCGATTGATGGTGGATTTATTAAATTGAACACCTGATCTTTTAATTTAAAAAATATTAAAATGAAACTGATACGTTTTGGGGAATTTAATAAGGAAAAAACCGGAATTATTTTGAATGACAAATTCTATGATACTACTGCGTTTGGAGAAGATTATAACGAACGTTTTTTTGAAACCGATGGGCTTAACCGCCTTGGAAATTTTATTGAAAACAATAAAAATACACTTCCTGAAGTTTCCAGGAAAGTGCGTTTAGGCTCGCCCGTTAGCCGCCCATCAAAAATTATTTGTATTGGATTAAATTACGCTGATCATGCTAAAGAAACGAAAGCAAATATTCCCACGGAGCCCATTATCTTTTTCAAGTCAACTACCGCGTTGATCGGGCCAAATGATGATGTAATAATTCCGAAGGATTCAAAAAAGACTGATTGGGAGGTTGAGCTTGCGGTGGTAATTTCCACTAAGGCAGCCTATGTGGAAGAATCCGAAGCGCTGCATTATGTTGCTGGTTATTGTTTGCATAACGACCTCAGTGAACGGGCCTTTCAAATGGAAAGAAACGGGCAATGGGTGAAAGGTAAAAGCTGTGATACTTTTGCTCCGCTTGGCCCATATTTGGCAACGCCTGATGAACTCTCTGACGTAAACAATCTGCGTCTATGGCTCACCGTTAATGATATCACCATGCAAAATGGTTCCACCGCTAATCTTATTTTCAAAATACCATTTATTGTCTCTTATGTAAGTCAGTTTATGACGCTCCTTCCTGGCGATGTAATTTCCACCGGTACTCCCGCAGGCGTTGGCCTGGGAATGAACCCGCAGCTGTTTTTAAAGCCTGGCGATGTGATGGAATCCGGTATTGATGGTTTGGGAAGTGCAAAGCAAAAAGTAAAAGCGTATGCAAAAAATTGATGCGCACCAGCATTTCTGGAAGTTCGACGTTGAAAGAGACCTTTGGATAACTGATGAGATGAAAGCCATCCGGAAAGATTTTCTGCCGGCTGATATAGAACCATGTTTGAAGGCAAATAATTTTGATGGTTGCGTAACTGTACAAGCGGTACAATCAGAAGAAGAAAATATTTTTCAATTAGAAAATGCCGCAGAATATGATTTTATAAAGGGAATTGTTGGGTGGGTGGACTTGCAAAAAGATACTATTGATGAGAGGCTTGGCTATTACAAGCAATTTAAAAAGATTAAAGGGTTTCGCCATGTGTTGCAAGGCGAAGTACAGCGGGACCTTATGTTGCAACCGCTTTTTTTAAAGGGGATCAGCGCCTTGCAGAAATTTAATTATACCTACGACATTCTTATTTTTCCTGATCAATTGCATTTTGCAAAACAATTTGTTGCCCAATTTCCTAATCAAAAATTTGTAATTGATCATCTTGCGAAGCCGGGAATAAAAGATAAAAATACGGAAGAATGGAAGCGCAACATCATGCAATTTGCCCCGTTTGAAAATGTGTATTGTAAAATTTCAGGTTTTGTTACTGAAGCTGATGTGAACAATTGGACGAGCGAAGATTTTGTTCCTTTTTTTGATGTAATAATAAATACTTTTGGAACCCGTAGAATTATGTACGGCTCTGATTGGCCGGTTAGTCTTTTAGGCGGTAATTATAACGATATTTTGAATGTGGTGACCGGTTATTTTGCCTCGTTTACAACGTCCGAGCAGGATAATTTTTTTGGAAAAAACGCAATAAATTTTTACGATTTATAAAGTCTGTTTGAAAGCCAAAAATTATTAAAACAATTAAACTTTATACCGCGAAAATTAATCTTAAACTATATATTTATAAATATTTACCGGGAAATTTTGTGTATGAAAAAACGTTTTAGAATTGCTGTTATTTTGGTATTATTTTCTATAATTAATATCAATGGATTTAGCCAAACAAAAGCATCAAAATCGGGTTCAAAAAGAGCGGCTGAAAAATGGTTTAAGGCGAAGGATTGGAATGAAGATGTACATCTGAGGCCACATAAGTCAATAGATGTTGAAGAATTTTCGAAGCAGTACCGGCGCAACAAAGCAAGTTGGGATAAGGCTTTTGCTTTCCTTAAAGATCATGACCTTCAAAAATTAACAGTTGGAAAATATCCGATTGACGGTGATAATGTGTTTGCTGCAATTACACAGGATTCCACAAAAGACTTTGCTAAAACCAATTGGGAATCTCACCGCAAATATATTGATCTGCAAAGTGTGATTTCAGGAGAAGAAAAAATAGGAGCTTGCCCTGTTATAGACGCTACCGTTACTAAAAGTTATAATGAAAAGCGCGATGCAGCTAATTATACTGCAAGGGGTAAAATATACAAGGCGGTTCCCGGAATTTTTTTTATCTTTTTTCCAGTAGATGCGCATCGGCCCGGGATCACAACGGGCGGTAATGCGGTAGATAAAAAGATAGTCATTAAAATAAAAGTTGCCGATTGAAAAATAGCGGCTTGCTTTATTAACTATTTAATAAACTGCTTGAATTTTCTTAATTCGGAAGTTTCTAATGTTGAAAGTATTTCATTGTTATCGTATTTGGCTTTAAGAAATAGCACCCTTTTGTGTTGGGGATATTTCTGTAAAATTGTTTCTATTAATACGCCGGCTTCTTTATCCTTTTCAAATATTGGCGCAGGTGGCGGTAGCTCAGATTTATATCTTGTGGGCATTCTTTTTATAATAGCTTCCAGCGTTCCCAACTTGCCAACAGACACATCCGTAATTTTTGAAGCTTTGCTATGAAGGCCTTGCAATTGTTTTTTACTGAGGCTTCCACGTTGCTGGTATTGCTTATAAAGGCTTATAACAAAAGAAGAAACGGGGTAAGCCAAAATACAATCTTCCAGCACGTCATTAATTATATCAATCTTCGGTTTTTTAATATTCATTTTTGAAATCAGTTAAAGACTCTTTGAAACGGCCGTTTTATTAAATCAGAAAAAGGCCATTGGCGCCAAAACCTTTTGATTTTTTTTTATTTAGACACGAAGTGTTTTGCAAATAGAAAGTAAAATAAAAAATATAAGACCTGAAATGATGCTCTCTTTTACCGGCTTATTTTCTCTCGTACAGTAAAAAATGTTGAATGGGAAGAAATTCACCGTCCGATGAAAGTTTGAACCCATTCGCTGCCATTTCTTTATTTACCTGCATCACACTCATTTTATGCAATGGCTTTATTTGAATGGAAGGGTCTTCGGCGCGATACTCCAGCAATAAAATTTTGCCATCGCGTTTTAGCGCTTTGCTAATGTTTTGCACCATCTCTTTTGGATATTGCAACTCATGATACACGTCTATCATTATCGCAAGATCGACAGAGCTATCCGGCAGCTCAGGTGATTTTGCGTCTCCTTTAATAACCTCAACGTTGGTGTTGTGCAATTCATTTTTCTTATTGGTTAAATATCTAATTAGTTCGTCCTGAATTTCCACCGCATATACTTTTCCTTGCGGAACCTGCTGTGCAATCTTGAAAGTGTAATACCCGGTGCCGGCGCCGATGTCCGCAACCACGCTGTTAGGTCGCAAATTCATTTCCTGGATAACAAGATTAGAATTTTCTTCTTTTTGCCTGTCTTTTCTTTCAAGCCAGGCCGCGCCATCAGCTCCCATTATTTGAGGAATTTCCCTGGTAATATAAATTTTGCCGGTGCCGTCTTCAGTACTTTTCCTGTAAGAATAATTAAGCTGGGGATTTACGAACGGCTTTCGGACCTGCCTTGAATTATTGCATTTCCCAAAGGAAAAAAGAAAAATAATAATAATAGCCGCTGCTGATAGTTTCATAAAGTTGAAGATAAAATTATTCTATTTTATCATGAAAATAATATATCAGGATGATGGATAAAAAATAATAATGGTTGGTCTTCTCAAAAAGAGTGTAAGAGTTAAATTATATAAGTAGATGCCACCACAATTATACAGAATAAAAACAGGTCATAGCAATTAAATATAAGTTGTCCTTATCATAAATTAATGATACCACTTTTGCCGCATACATTTGGTCGTAATACATTATGCGGTATCTGCAAATGGCGATTTAGAAAATTTTATTTTATGAAGAATTCTTGTAAATAGCGATATTGTGAATACTAAAACGATAAAATATGAGACCTTTTATTACAATTTTCCTTGCAGCGATATTATGTCAATCTGTAAGTGCACAATATAATTATCCGAAAACAAAAACAGTTGACAGCACCAATACTTACTTTGATGTAACCTATCACGATCCGTATCAATGGCTTGAACATATTGAAACACCTGCAGCGGAAACATGGTTTAAGCAAGAAGCAAACTATACTGATTCAATATTGAATAGCCTTAATGGCAGAGATGCCCTTATTGCGGAATGGAAACAATTGGATAAACTTCGCCCGGCTGTAATCGGCAGCTACGCCTATGAAAACGGAAGATTATTTTATCGCAAAACATTGCCTGGTGAAAGTGTTGGCAAAATTTATTACAGGCAAGGTACAGGTGGTCAAGAGCAATTATTGTTCGATCCCACCACATTTATTCCCGGCAAAACACTTTCGGTGCAAAGCATTACGCCAAGTTACGATGGTAAAAAATTAGCAATTGCTTATGCAGAACAAGGTGCTGAATTACCTGTTATAAAAGTGCTGAACGTAGATTCAAAACAGTTTTTGAAAGATTCGCTTTACCCGGCACAATTTGAAAGCTGGACGTATGATAATAATTCATTTTTATATTCATGGATAAAATCTGCCGACAGTAAAGACCCATCTTCACGCTTAAATTCAAAAACAAAATTGCATACACTTGGTGCAGATGTAAATACTGATAAAGATTATTTTAGTAATGCCAGCTATCCTGAATTGAATATAGCTCCAAACGTTTATCCTTTTGCCGGCTTGAACGAAGATTCCAAAAATTATGTTTTCTCAGGTGAGGGCAGTGTGCAGCCTGAAATGAAAATGTACTATGCACCAATAACAGAATTTAATGCACCAAAAATTAACTGGAAAGTATTGGCTATGCCTTCTGATAAGATTGTGAGAGGCTTAGTAATAAAAGACGATGATGTATATGCAATAACTTATAACAATGCAAAAAATTACAAAGTTGTTGCTACCAGTTTAAAACATCCGGATTGGAATAATGCAAAAACCGTTGCCGCAGAACAAACGGATAAAACCATTGAAAGCCTTGCGTACAGTAAAGATTATATGTTCATTACTTACAGTGACGGCATTGATAACTTTATATCAAAATATAATTTCAAAACAAAAAAGACAACTGAGGTAAAACTTCCATTTTCAGGAAGCATTCTTATTAACTGCTTTAACACACAATCAAATAATTGCATCGTTGGTATTACTTCATGGAACAAGCCTTACACGGAGTTTAATTACAATGCAGAGACCGATGCTTTTACACCCAGCAGTTTTAATAAGCCTGTAATTTATCCCGCACCTTACCAGGATTTAGTTACGGAAGAAGTGCAGGTAAAGGGTCATGACGGTGTTATGATACCGCTTTCTATCATTCATAAAAAGGGAATTAAGATGGATGGTTCTAACGTTTGCCTGATGGATAGTTACGGAGCCTATGGAATAAGCATGACGCCTTATTTCAGTGTGCGTGAAAATGCGCTTGCTGTACGAGGTGTGGTAGTGGCAATACCGCATGTAC
>JBBRSV010000080.1:0-23381 GCA_038245055.1 Chitinophagales bacterium
ATATTAAGTACGCTGGAACTGATTACCGATCAAAACAATTTATTTCGGGCAAAACTTCAATACGTTTCAAATCAATTTGATTATGTTTTTAAAATGAAAGTATTGGAATTTTATAAAGGCATGGGAATAAAATTATAGGTAGATACAATGATTTTGTTTAGAGCGGCCTGGTTTAATGAAAAAGAATTAATAACAAGACAAAAGATTTAATATGAGCAAAACTTTAAAGTGGATAATTTTCTCCTTGGTGGGATTGATAATTCTATTAGTTATTTTAAAAAAGGCCGGCTACCTCGGTAAAGATGAAGGCATAAAAGTAACCGCTGAAAAAGTTGCAACCCGCACTATTGTAGAAACGGTAAATGCAAGTGGTAAAATATATCCTGAAATAGAAGTGAAAATGAGTCCTGATATATCCGGAGAAATAGTTGCCTTAAACGTAGAAGAAGGAGACAGTGTTAAAAAAGGCCAGGTCCTTGCGCGTATTTATGGCGATATATATGCTACGCAAAGAGACCAGGCTGTCGCGATCGTAAATCAACAGGAAGCCCAGGTTGGTAACGCAACAGCTTCAATTGGGGCTATGCAGGCACAGCTTGACCAGGCGAAAAAAACATACGATATGCAAAAGCAATTGTATGAAGGAAAAGTAATTTCAGCGAATGAATTTAATACCGCTGATGCATCATACAAAAGCGCTCTTGCCAATTTTAATGCAGCCAAGCAGGGGATTGTAGCAAGTAAAGCAGGCGTACAAAGCGCACGGGCCGCCCTTGCGAAAGCTAATAAAGATATTAGCCTTGCTACGTTAGTTTCCCCCATGGATGGAGTAGTAGATTTATTAAATGTAAAAAAAGGAGAAAGGGTTGTGGGTAGTTCCATGATGGCGGGAACTGAAATGATGCGTATTGCTGATATGAGCAAAATCGAAATTAGAGTAGACGTGGGAGAAAATGATGTTCCAAAAGTCCATTTGGGAGATAGTGCTGTTGTAGAAGTGGATGCATATAATAACAGAAAATTTTCCGGTATCGTTACACAAATTTCAAGTAGCAATAACGGTGCGGCATCACAATTGGCGTCTTCAACTACAAGCACTGATGTTACAAATTATAAAGTTTATATCAGGATCAACCGCGACTCTTATAAAGATTTGATTGATCCGAAGCGACCAAAAAGTTTTCCATTCAGGCCAGGAATGAGCGCCAGTGCGGACATACAAACTAAAACCCATACTAACGTTTTATCTATTCCAATCAATGCAGTAACTACCCGGGAGAAAAATGATTCCACAGGCAGTAATAAAAATCCTGCTGCGGATAATGCAAATAATAATCAGACCGCTGTGGCTGGCAATAGCAACTCTGGCGACAATGACCTGGATGAAGTGGTTTTTGTTGTGCAGGCGGACGGTACCGTAAAAAAACAAATAGTGAAAACAGGCATCCAGGATATAAATTATATTGAAGTATTGGAAGGCTTAAAAGAAGGTGATAATGTTATTACAGGGCCTTACGATGTAGTGTCAAAAACATTGAAGAATAAGGATAAAGTGAAAGTAGTTCCTAAAAATGAACTCTTTGACATGAAGAAATAATCGATCATCTTCTTCGACAAAAAAGGTTTATAGAAAATTATATTTAAGGAAACAATTCTTCAGCCCTTAAAATACTTTCGGGCTTTCCTACATCAATAAATTTTGATTGACTGTGATCGAATGCTGCGATTATGTGTGCCTTAGCCAATTCGAGATAAGTATCTACCATGGAAAACTTTCCATGCATTTTCATTAGTGAAAATATTTTAGGAGAAATAATGTGGATGCCGCTAAATGCTTTCTGAAAAATAACGCCCGGTTCCCGGCTCATTTTTTGGTCGCTTGTTTTTACATTTCTCCATCCACATAAATGATCCAGTTCATCAAACAAAAAATAGCGTGAAGTTTTCCGAAGCGTAACTGCGAGTGTGGCTAACGGACCTTTCTTTTTGTGCTGTTCTATCATTTGCCCCAGGTTCATATCAGTAAGTACATCCACATTCATAACCACGAAAGGTTCGGTTTCCTTTTCAAAATACCAGGCCACTTTTTTTAATCCTCCTCCGGTTTCAAGCACTTCCTTTGTTTCATCAGAGAGCGTAATATCGCTCCCAAATCCTTTATTAGATTTTATAAATTTTTTTATTTGCGCGGGAAAGTGGTGAATATTTATTATAATTTCTTCAATCCCATATTTTGCCAGGTATTCAATATTTCTTTGCAATAATGTCTTTTCATTTACAACTGCTAATGCTTTTGGATGTTCATCGGTAAAAGGTTTCAGGCGGGTGCCAAGGCCTGCTGCCAATATCATTGCTTTCATTTCAATATCCTTTTTTTTCGTGAATATTTTGTTCAAGATGATGCAATTCTATTTTCACATTAAACTTATTCCGGAGATGGCGCGTTAGTGCGTCCGCTGCATAAACACTTCGGTGCTGGCCACCTGTACATCCAAAGTTTACTGTTAAGGAGGTAAAGCCACGCTTTAAATAATCTTCTACAGCAATATCCATAAGGTTATAAATATTGTTTAAAAATTCAGGCATTTTTGTTTGTTGCTCCAGGAAGTCAATAACGAGTTTGTCCCTTCCCGTTATCTGCTTAAATTCTTCATAACGACCAGGATTTAATAGCCCACGGCAGTCAAAAACAAAGCCACCGCCATTTGTGCTTTCATCTTTGGGATATCCCCTTTTTATAAAAGAAAAACTATTGATATTTACCACCAATGGACTTTGTTCATCTGCCTGAACGGGCCGGAATTTATCAATAATATTATCCTCCACAATTAGCTGTAATACCCTTTCAAACTTAGGCAGGGCGATACCGGTTTCTTTATTTAATATGAACCATTTTAAATTGGTAAGTGCCAGCGGAATGCTGATTAAAAAATGCGCTTTTCTCTCAAAAAGGCCACGGAAGCCATAAGCACCTAAAACCTGCAGCAGCCTGATGAGCACGTAGCCATTATACTGGCTTACAAAGCGAACACGGTCAATCGGGCTTTTTAAAATTTCGCTTACGCAATCCATATAATATTCAAGAAGAGAATTTTTCCATTCATCGGGGAGGTTCGCTTTTGCCTGCCACAACAGGGAAGCAACATCATATTGCAAAGCGCCTTTCATACCGCCTTGATAATCTATAAAATGAACCTCATTATCTTTTACAAAAATATTCCTGCTTTGAAAATCGCGGAACATAAAATGCTTGTGCTTAACATGCGTGAGATAATTACTTAAGGCATCAAAATCGTCGATGAGTTTTTCCTTATCATAAGCCACTTTCAAGGGATCGAGAAAATAATATTTAAAATATAACAGGTCGCTCATGATGGCCTGTTTGCCAAATTCCTTCGACGTAATTGAGAAATTATAATCAACTTTTTTATCTCCTTTTATTTGCAGCCACGCAAGGGATTTTAGGCTTTTTTTAAAGAGTTCATATACGTGTTCGTTGAGGCCATGTGTTTCCAATTCATTTAGTAAAGAAGTGTCGCCAAAATCTTCCTGCAAATAGATTTGTTTATCAGGATGTATTAAATAAATTTCAGGAAGCGGAGCTTTGACTTTTCTTAAATGAGTGGTGAAATGGAAGAAAGCAATATTTTCCGTTAAGTTCTCATTATAGGTGGCTATATAAGAATTGGTTTCGGTTTGAATGCGAAAGTAAATTCTGTCGCCACCTGATTTTGGGATCTTTTCAAAACTTTTTATTTCGTCTGAATTGAAACTTTGAAAAAAGGATTTTATGTTCTCTGCTACAAGCTGCATAGGATTTTTTGAGTGAACGTAAAAATAGAATAATTTTTGGACGGGTGAAAATGGTCTAGAACGCTAATTAAAGATTTGAGGCATAGCGTAATTTTTTTATTAAATTAATTCCTTTTCATGTAAATTAAATTGGCTTCTATAATTATAATTCGAAAATATCTTTCGCTGTTTTAAACGTATTGCAATGTGCTTCTACAATATCTTTTATATCAGGTGAATAACCGCCGCCCATCGAAACTGCAACTGGTATATTTAGTTTTTTGCAATAGGAAAAGACAATTTCATCGCGATGCTTGCAATCTGAAATGGTCAGTTTCATTTTGCCAAAATTATCAGTTGCAAGCACGTCAACGCCAGCTACGAAACAAGTGAAATCGGGCTCAACCTGTTCCATTAATTTGGGTAAAGTCTTTTGCAATATTTGCAGGTATGCATCACCGTTTGTATCATCAGGTAAGCCAATATCCAAGTCACTTTTTTCTTTATGAAAAGGATAATTATGTTCGCCATGGATGCTGAACGTAAACACACGATCATCATTTTTAAAAATAGAAGCTGTACCATTGCCCTAGTGGACATCTAAATCAATAATTAATATTTTTTTTGCGAGCTCATTATCCAATAAATAATTGGAGGCAATGGCAAAATCATTTAGTAAACAAAATCCTTCACCATGATTTGCGAATGCGTGATGAGTGCCACCAGCAACATTCAATGACACGCCATATTGAATGGCATTTAAAGCGCAATCAATCGTTCCGCGGGATATTCTTATTTCTCTTTCAACTAACATCGGGCTCAGGGGAAACCCTATTGCCCTCATTTCTTTTGCAGTCAACTTACAGGATTTCATACTTTGCCAATAGTCAGCCGTATGTGTTCTTAAAATAATATTTTCCGCAACTGGCGCAGGTGAAAAAATATTTTCTTCCGTAATCACGCCTTCATGCAATAATTGACCAGGAATTAATTCATATTTTAACATCGGAAAGCGATGACCTTCAGGTAAAGGATGCGCATAGATGGGATCGTAGGCAATGGTGAGCATTGAAACAAATTACAAACACGGATTCACAAAAAATGTTTGCGAAATAAAAGTGACTGAACACTTAAAATATTTAAATGTCCATCATAATTTTCATCACAAAATTTCTATCGCTTTTTAATAAACATGATGCTTTTCATCGAGCCTTTTCTCTAAAACATCCTTTGGCACATTAATTTGTTCACCAATCGGTCTTCCATCGCGATAGGCAATCGCGTTCAAAAAAGTAGCTCCGGTAGGAAACTGAATTGGCTTGCCTTCAAACTTTGGCGAGAACCTGTCCGGGTTTGTATTATCGAATGTGTAATAAATATCCAGGCCTTTCACTTCAGTGGTAAGCGTTACTCCAAAGTTGCTGTTTTTAATGCGTGCCGGTTGAAATATTACATTATACATACTCCTGGAATATTTCACATTCGCTGCATCTAAACGCGGAAATTGTTTTTCCAACCTTGTTATAAAATCAGTCCAGTTTTTATTCGCTTTCGAACTCCAATAAACCTCGGACAATGCCATTGCTCTTGGCCATGTCATGTATTCTGCATGCCTGAATGTTGGAACGGATTCTGTCCATAAATTTCCCTGCCCACCCAAAATATATTTTTCATCGATACTATCAGGTACAGGGTCATAATTGTACGAATCTGAAAGACGGCATAAGCCATACGTTGGCGGCTCTCCCTGGGGTTCACCCTGGTACAAATCAAGATAACAATAGTCCCATGGCGTCATTACAACATGGTGATTCATTTTTGCCGCAGCGATGCCGCCACTCATTCCACGCCAGCTCATAACGGTTGCGTTCGGAGCTAAGCCGCCTTCTAAAATTTCATCCCATCCAATTAGCTTTTTACCTTTTGATTCTACGATTTTCTCTACCCGTTTTACAAAATAACTTTGCAATTCATTTACATCTTTCAAATGCTCGTCAGCCATTCGCTTCTGGCATTTAGGGCATGCATCCCAAAAACCTTTATATGCTTCATCACCACCAATGTGTATGTAGGGATTCGGGAAGAGCGCTGCTATTTCAGTAAATATTTTATCGAGCATGGTGAAGGTTGAATCATTGCCAATGCACAAGACGTTGTCATTTCGCTCATAGCCTTTACCGCCTGCGTTGACAGAATACGGCAACTGTGTACAACTCAAATTCGGATAAGAAGAAATCAGTGCAAGGCTATGCGCGGGAACATCAATTTCCGGAAGTATGGTGATGAAACGATCCTGCGCATATTTGATAATTTCCTTCATATCTTCCTGTGTGTAGAAGCCGCCTTCCGTTGCCGGCTCTCCGGCTAAAGCAGCTATAAAAGTTCCCCATCGACCAGTGCGGCGAACACGCCATGCACCAACTTTGGTAAGTTCTGGTAAACTTTTTATTTCGATACGCCAACCCTGGTCATCAGCAAGATGCAGGTGCAACGTGTTGTATTTATAGCGTGTCATCTGGTCGATGTATTCTTCCACTTCTTGTTTAGTAAAAAAGTGACGGCTCACATCCAGCATCAAACCACGCCATCCGAATCGAGGTGCATCTTTTATATCAACGCAAGGTATCGCCCATTTTGCATTTTGCATATCAGTTACACTTTCGATAGAAGGGGGCAACAATTGCAATACAGTTTGCAAGCCATAAAAAAGACCGGCAGTTTTATTGGCCGTTATCGTTACCATTGATGGCGTAATTTTTAGCGTATAACCCTCATCGTTTAAAGAAGCATCCGCCTGCTTATTTAGTAGTAAGCTTATCGCATTTTTAGATGATCTTTTTTTTGAAAGATGGTAGCCTGTTGAAACAGCGATCTTATCAATAAACCATTGAATGCTTTGGTTAACATCTCTTTCTGAAGATGCTGTAGATATTGCTGTTAAGTTGTTAAGAACAAAATGTCCATCATGCACCTGCATAGTTAGTGGCTTTGGAATTATGGCGATGGAATCATTAGCTTTTACATGTAAAGCGATTGTAAGGAGTGCAATAAAAAAATACAAAGACTTGTTTTTGCTGATGGGTGTATTCATTCGATGGAATTTAAGATAAATGGCTTTTGGTTTGTACGAAGAATATAGCTCAGGAGTTTGCTGAGGTTTGTTTTGGTACAGTAAATCATTTAGAACGAGCTCTTGAATTTAAATATACTTACGGTTGTTTATAAAAATGCATTGACGCAGCAACCAACTTCCACTCGCTATTAATTTTTTCAACCATCCACATTTCATGGGAGTAAGTTTTTTTTCCGTCTTTAGCTGTTGACACCTCATCAAAACTTGTCCATCCATTATCATTATGTAAGGCCATCCTGTAATTTGTTGCAGTAGCAAAACCACCCTGACCTATAGCAGAAGAAGATTTAGCCAATGCTTCGGCAGGTATTGTTATTGCTTTGCCGTCAGCTGTGGAAATGAATATAATACTGTAAGGTTGTATTTTCCAGCAATCTGCGTAAGCTTTTGCGTCACCCGATCTGAAAGTGGTAGCTGCTTTTTCAAGCAGTTTTACAACTGATACAGAATCATCAACACTTTGGCTATGACTATATGTGAACATTAAAAGCAGGCAAAAAGTAAACGTATATTTCATATAAGTTTCGTTTTATTATAGAGATGCAATGTAACTGTTTTCATTTAATACAATTGTATCACCATTTCAATTTCTGTATGCAAGATGTATTCATTCAAATTACCGTTTGAATAAAATAAAATTTACAACACGTTTCAAATGTCTTCCACTACAGAGTTGGTTTAAGAATTTTTCAATTGAACAAAATTAATGCCTTAAAAATTTACTTACACCTACATCAATTTCCTGACTAATCTTCCATTCATTCTTCATCGCCTTCACAACAATTTTTACATCTTCCACAATAACTTCCACTTCATAAAAGCTTCCCCAAAAACTTATCTTTCGTATCACGCCTTTTAGACCATCACTTTTATTGATGATAAATTCTTCGGGCCGTATGAATACATCCTTTCTCTTGGCTTCAATTCCAAATAATGCAGCCTGTTCCGGTTTCAATAAATTATACCTGCCAAATAGACCTGCGACATACTCATTCATTGGGTGATGATAAATTTGCTGAGGCGTTCCTTGTTGCAGGATATTTCCTTCTTTCATCACGATGATTTCATCAGCCCAGGAAAGTGTATCATGTGGATCGTGTGATGTTAGTAAACACGTAATCCGCAACCTGGCTGTAATGTCTTCCAACACGGCTTTTAAAACATCGGTATGCACCGGGTCAAGATTCGAAAACGGTTCATCTAGAATCAGCATCCTAGGAGATTTTACCAGCAACATGCACAAAGCAATACGTTGCTTCTCTCCACCGGAAAGCTGATCTGTTCTACGTTCCAGCAAATGCCTGATCCTGCATATTTCAAATAACCTGGTTGCTGTTTCTTCGTCGACTTTAATTTGAAACCAAATCAAATCCTTTACATAATAATTATTTAGCAATTCATAATGTTGAGATAAATAGGCGATCTCTTTGTGTCCGGTTAGTAATTTTTCTTCCGGACCTATCACTCTTTCGCCATGAAACATTACCAACCCGGTATCTGTTTGTACATGCCCGGAGATGATCTTCAGCAAGGTCGATTTGCCAGCACCTGATTCTCCTGCAATGGCAACTTTTTGTAAAGCATTTTGTACAAAACTTATGTCATTAACTATTATATGATCACCTATATGCTTCGTTATATTTTTTACTTCGAGTAATGTCATACTCAAAAATACAATCATTAGCATTTCACTATAGGACAATCATACTGCTATTTTTTTCCAATTACCTTTTTTAAAATATATCCAGGCAATAATAGTTACCAAAGTATTCGCCACCGGTATGGAAATAAATGCGCCCAAAGGACCTAAATTAAAATACATTGCCAGCAGGTACGCCATTGGAATCTGGAATAACCAAAAGCATACAAAATTTATCCAGGTGGGCGTCCAGGTATCCCCGGAACCATTGAATGCGCTTGTTAACACCATACCGATTCCATAAAAAATATAGCCCGTTGTAATAATGCGCAATGCTTGCACGGCAATAGCTTTTATGCCTGCATCACTGGTAAACACTGAAATGATTGGCGATGCGCCCGCAAGAAATATGATGGAAACCAGGCCCATGAATATTGCATTGTACTTCGCTGTTATCATAACCGATGCTATTGCACGTTCAGGCTGCTTTGCGCCAAGGTTTTGGCCCACAAGTGTAGCCGCAGCATTACTTAACCCCCACGCCGGAAGTATAAAAAATATTACTACCCGAATGGCAGTTTGATAACCTGCTGATGCAACGCTGTGCCCCGTATCTGCCACCAGCCTCGCCAGGAAAATCCAACTGCACGAACCGATAATAAATTGTAAAGTTCCGGGTGACCCGATTTTAACCAGTGATTTAATAACAGGCCAATCGATGTTTAAATGCTTACGTTTTATTTTAATGCTTGCGTTGCCTTTAAACAAGTGATATAACTGGTAACAAACACCGATGCCTCTTCCGGTTGTTGTGGCCATCGCTGCTCCCGTTAAGCCGAAGGCAGGAATGGGTCCCAGCCCGCGAATCAACAAAGGACAAAGAATGATGTTGCAGATATTTGCCAGCCAAAGGCTTTTCATCGCCATGGATGCATCGCCGGCACCGCGGAAAATTCCGTTGATGAGAAAGAGCAACATGATCACGATACTGCCGCCAATATCAATCCTCGTATAAGTTGTTCCCATCGCTATAGTTTGTGGCTCGGCGCCCATTGCCCGTAAAATATCAGGCGCAAATATGAAACCTGCAATACTTATAACGATGGCTATTCCCACTGCCAGCCATAATGCCTGCATGGCGGCATGTGCCGCTTCATAATTATTTTTTTCGCCCACTCTTCTTGCGACAGTTGCACCTGCTGCCATACTTATTCCCATTGCTACGGAATAGATGATGAACAATACTGATTCAGTAAGGCTCACTGTTTGAACGGTATGTTGCGCATTGGGCAAATGCCCGACAAAAAATAAATCCACTAATGCAAACACGCTCTCCATGCACATTTCAAGTATCATAGGAATTGCAAGCATGAGAATTGCTTTGCGGATGCTTCCTTTTGTATAATCCATATGGCTTCCTTTTATCGACTCGGCGATAAAAGAAAAGATCCGGTTTATTTTGTATGTTGATTGACTCGTTACCATTTATTTTAATTTTTTAAATTCAGCTATTTTGATGTTTAGTGAGAGGCAATAAAAAACCCCGCATGGGAGCGGGGTTCTATTTATTGAAAAATGTTTTTTTAAATAAACGGCGTACCCCGCCCTATATAAAGTAAGGTTGGGATAAAACCAACTTTACTATTTTGATAGTTTGTTATGCGGAGCATATTTTTAATTTTTGTCAGTGATGTAAAGATGGAAATATTTTTTTGATAATAGCAACGGGTTTAAAAATATTTTCTAATCACGGAAAAATAAAACACAGAAGTGCCGGTAAAATCAATAGTTTGAGAAGGGTGAAAATATTTATTTACTACCAGCCAACATAATCAGGAGGTTTAATGCCTTTTAAACGCAGATAAACGATGAGTTGTCCGAGATGATGTGTTTGGTGATCGTGCATTAAAATTAATATTTGCCTTCGGGACATTGGCCCGGCAAAAAAAGAAACCACTTCATCAAGTTGTTTACCTGAAATATGTTGATGCGCTATCATTCCCATATCATACGCATCATTTAATATTTTAATTACAGCAGTTTTGCCTTTAACCGCCGTATCAATTTTATTTCTTTTTAGAACAAAAAGATAAGAAGAAGAAAGCCATTCCATATTATCTGCAATATGCAAAAGCTGTTGTTTAAAACTCATCTCTTCAGGCACAGGCTTAAAATCATAATACTCTTCCGGCATCAGCTCTGCCATTTTAAGCGCATACACTTTAGCGTTAGCCCACTTGCGGCTTAGCTGTGCAACAAGGCTGTCACTACTATTCATTTGTGCAAAAGATTTTAAAGAGATTGTAAAAAATAGTAAAGAAAAAAATACGACGGCAAGCTTTAATGAATTCATTTTTTTATTTACCAATGTAAGAATTAATCTTTACTTCTTCTCCACCAAATATTTCCAGTATCTCTTTGGCATGTGTTGTATGTGCAGCTTCATATTTTTTCTTGCTTTGATATTTACGCTTTGAAAGTATTGTTGCCAGAGTGTTTGATAGAGTTCTTCTTTTTCATCAAAGATTTCCTGTAATGAT
This sequence comes from Chitinophagales bacterium, assembly GCA_038245055.1. Classification (GTDB taxonomy): domain Bacteria; phylum Bacteroidota; class Bacteroidia; order Chitinophagales; family Chitinophagaceae; genus Ginsengibacter. The sequence goes on from JBBRSV010000080.1 coordinate 11,105, forward strand.
GAAGTATTGTTTAAATCAGTTTCAAAGTTTATAAATACTTCTTCTACTTTTTCCAAATCATAATACAAGCCGTACTTTCTTTGGCTGTCATAAATTAACCAACGCTGATCTGCATATCGTTTTTCAAAATGATTTTTTATTAAAGGCAGTACATTAAAGTCAGGCTGAATGATGGCATAATATAATTGATCTTTAGTGTATTGAAACCGAACGAATGCTTCCATGCGATGTTTTTCTCTGTGAACTTTTTTATCGGTTTGTTGAACCATTAAAATATCAGGATGACTGTAATCATTTTCAACACTATTCTTATTTGCCAGCAAATGCTGAACAAACCTGAATAATACATTTTCTATATCTTTTATTTCAGAAAGATAAACCGCATATAATTTTGAGAATGATTTTGATGAAAGTTTTTCTTTCAATTTTTCATACACACGCCTGCTTTTGTCTTCATTAAAAATGGAATGGTGAATTTCTCCAAATAAAGAAGCTGAAGTGTTTCCTTCTTTACAAATAAATGGCTGCTGAATTTTATATTCATACACTTCAAAGAATGCAGTGAGCAATCCTTCAAAGCTGCCATCATACGTAACGAGGTTCATTAGAATAAACTTACCTGCGGTGAAAAATTCTTTTTGTATTTGCTGTTGCCTTCGGCTAAAATAAATTGCTTTATCTGCCACGGCTGCCAGTCTTTTTTTTCAAATAAATTATCAGTATGAATAAAATATTTTGTACGGTTCATAGCAATGCCAAGCTTTTTTAAATGCTCCCATGTTATTCTTCTAAACTTTCTTGCTGAGCAGATTTTATGTGCAGATAATATTCCTATTCCCGGCACCCGCATCAGCAATTGTTTATCAGCAACGTTTATATCTAAGGGAAACAAATGAAGATTGCGCAAAGCCCATCCCAGCTTAGGATCTATGTCCATATTCAACAAAGGATTTTCACGGTCAACAATCTCATTTACTTTAAAACCATAATTGCGCATCAGCCAATCGGCCTGGTATAAACGGTTCTCTCTTATCATCGGCACCGGCGTACCAATTGCAGGTAAGCGGTTATCATTGCTCACGGGAACATAACCAGAATAATACACACGCCGCATATTGAATTTTTTATAGAAACCATTTGCTAAATACAATATTTCCAAATCAGTTTCGGGAGTGGCGCCAATTACCATTTGTGTGCTTTGGCCAGCAGGCGCAAACATTGGCGCTTTTTTAAATAATTTCTTTTCCTCACGGTTGGCAATAATCGCAATTTTTAAATGCTCCATAGATTGCAACATTGTTGATTGCTTTTTATCAGGAGCTAATAAGGCCAAACTTTTTTCCGTAGGCATCTCTACATTTATGCTAAGCCTGTCTGCCCACAAGCCAGCCTCTTTAATCAGTTCTTCACTTGCACCGGGAATAGTTTTTAAATGTATGTATCCGTGAAAGTTTTCTTCTGTCCGTAATTTTTTGGCAACCTTTATCAACCGCTCCATAGTGTAATCAGCATTGGTAAAAATTCCTGAGCTTAAGAATAAGCCCTCAATATAATTTCTCCTGTAAAAATTTATCGTTAGATCAACTACTTCCTGAACAGTAAAAGCAGCTCGTTTAACATCATTGCTTTTGCGGCTCACACAATAGGCACAATCGAATATGCAAACATTGGTGAGTAATATTTTTAATAAAGAAACACATCGGCCATCTTCGGTGTAAGCATGGCAAATTCCATTGCTTGCATTGCCCAGGCCTTTGTTTTTATTAGTTCGCTTGCTTCCGCTGCTGGCGCAGCTTACATCATATTTTGCTGCATCTGCAAGAATGCAAAGCTTTTCGGTTATTCGGTCAGCATTCATAAGTTAACTCAAATTTGTAGTATAAAAATACTACATAATTTAGTTTTCACATCAATTTTATTTCAAAGAAATCACTATAAAGACTTTTGATTATTAATAAAAATTGATAAAAGTTTGAAGTTTCCCTAAATAGAAAGTATGCATCAACGCAATACAACAGAAAAGAAAATATCAAGCCAAATATTATGGGAAAGTCTAAAGGCTTTTTCGATAACCTGGCAGAAATAATAACGCGTTATAATGACATTTTTTTAAAAAATCATCCTTGAAAATCCAAAATGACATTTTGAATTTTCAAGGATGATTAAATTATTTTCGAAAAATATTTTTTAAAGAATGTAGCCGTATTACAAATAATAATGCCATCCTTCGTTTTATATTCTTCCACATCAGGAACCAGTATAAAGTTCCTCTTTGTTTTCAGATCAGCAATGCTTTGCAAATTTCCTTTACTTATAGATGGTGCATTATTCAGCTTTACTTCTATACATGCCAGTGGATGAATGCCTTTGGCTAATACAATATCATACTCAGCGCCAGACTGGGTTCTGTAATAGTACATATCAATGTTTGCAGGCTTTAACTGCTTTACCTGCTCTACAATGTATCCCTCCCATGAAGAGCCAACAACCGGGTGACCTTTCAGGTCATTTATGTTATGAACATTGCTTAGCTGATGCAACATGCCGCTATCGCGTATGTATATCTTTGGCGCTTTCACCAGGCGCTTTTTCGTATTGATAAAAAAAGCAGGCAGCCTGTGTATTAAAAATGCACCTTCTAAAAAATCTACATAGCGGTTAACAGTTGGCGCAGTAATGCCCAGTGAACGGGCTATCATCTCGGCATTCCATACGCCGCCATTTATATGCGCCAGCATGCTTAGCAGCCGGCTGATGATATTGCTGGTAAGATCTACTCCGAATAAATTACTGAGGTCTCTTTCAACATAGCTGCGGATAAAACTGCTCATCCATTCTGATGCGATCTTTTCATTTCTTGCCAGCAAAGCGGAAGGAAAACCTCCCCGTAGCCAGTGCTTATCCCTGTTGATATTCTCCGGGAGTTCCGTAATATTCACCGGTGATAATTCCCTGTAAGCAATGCGTCCGGCTAAAGATTCAGAAACTCCTTTCACTAATTGCGGGGATGCGCTACCAAGTAGTATAAATTTTCCGTTACGCCTGTCTTTATCAATAATAGAACGCAGCACGGCAAATAATGACGGGATGGTTTGCACCTCATCTATCACAATACATTTTTCTTTATTGTCTTTAAGAAAAGTATAAGGGTCCGCCAGCCGGCGCACATCCAATGGATTCTCAAGATCAAGATAAAGTGGGGTCTTCTTTTGTGCCGCTGCAATTTGTTTGGCAAGTGTGGTCTTGCCTACCTGCCTTGCACCCAGTATTGCTACCGCAGGAAATTGCCTTAGCAGTGTAACTATTTCTTTATGTAATTTTCTTTCGATCACTACATAAAGCTAAAATTTTATCCTTGAAAATCCAAAATGGCATTTTGAATTTTCAAGGCTGAATATTCTCAAGAAAATTACTTTTTTTCTAAACCAGACAACCCGTTTACTTCAACTCAGCTAACTTCTTACGTAAGATTACAAGTTGCTATGATGTTCCATTTCTTTGTATCATGCTGTAGCAGATAAAAAGCATCTACTTCAAACTGCGCATCGAAAGATTTATCCTTGTATTCTTTCCATGCTTTTGAAAACATCTCAGGCGTTAAGTCTCTATAAGCAACTGTAATGTGAGGTCTAAATTGTATATCAACGGGATGAATATCTTCGGGAAAAAGGCTGCTGAAGCTGGCAATAATTTCTCTTTGAATAAATTGTAATTCTTTATTGACAACAGGATTTACATAAATAACAGGATTATTTTTATTATGAAATGCCCCAAAATTCTTTAAGGGTAAAGAAAGGGGTTTTTGATTGATGCGTAAATCGGAAAACCAATTCATTAATTCTGTATGTGCATTAACAGATAATTTAAATGGTGCTTTTAAAGTTATGTGAGGGTAAACCTTTAATGCCGTTTTACTATTAAACCGTTTTGCAAAATCATTTTTAATTATTGTAATCCTTTCGCGCAATTCTCTTTTCGGAATAAGAGCTATAAAATAAAGATTTTCTTTAATCATAATTTTAAACAAAGTTTATATTGACAAAACTTAAAATGGTAAATCTTTTCCATCATCATCTTCGCCATCTTGTTCATAAATCCAGCCTTCCACTTCATTACCGCTAAGACTATACATAGTATGTTTATGCTTTTTTACTAATTCCAATGCGCCTTTTGTGAGTCTACTGGATGTTACAATTACTCCTCTTGATACTCCATGCTCCGAAATTAAAAAGCCTAACTCTCTTACAGTTCTTACACCGACAGGATTTGATTTCTTATATCTTTTTACTTGCCATAAAACTTTAGAAAGTCCTAACCTTCTATCTTTTCTTGTTGATATGATATCTATTCCGCCATCTCTGGTGAGTTTTGTATCAACAGTATCCCAACCATCTAACTTTAAAAGTTCCGTGATTAGTTTTTCGAAATCGCGCCAATCAAGAATATTTAAATTATTTTTTTTTTAATAAATCTTTTGCCTTAGTAATGTAAAACGTTTCCACAATATTCTTTTAATGGTTAGGTAATTTACAGAAACTCTTTCAGCCATAAAATGCAAAGTCTTACTATTTATAATGTTAACTTTTACCCTTAAGAGATTATTACATCAGAATTTTAAAACAACCTTCCCTGTTCCCCCGGCCTTCTAAATAAACTCCTGTCTAAACTCCATTCTTCGGCGTTCATTCCATAGAGCTTTCCATATTTGCGGTATTGCTCGGCAACGAGTTTTGCAATAGGCCCTTCGCCACGCATGCGCACACCAAAGCGGGTATCATTCACCTGTCCATCATGGCTGGTTTCAATCAGGTGCCACACTTTATCTGCATGGTCAGGAAAGTTTTTATACAGCCAGTCATGAAACAAAAATTTTATAGCGCCATTCAATCGTATAAAAGTATAAGCAGTAAAAGTGGCGCCATTATCTCTTGCTGCTTTCATAATGCGCTGCATCTCGTGTTCATTCAATCCGGGGATCATTGGTCCCATCATAATGCCCATGCGCACTCCTGCAGAACTTAATTCGTTTATCACTTTTAACTTTTGTTTTGCTGTAGTCGTTCGTGGTTCCATCACTCTTCGCAAATCTTCGTTAAAAGATGTAATAGAAACCATTGCTGAGACAATGTTCTTCTTTCCCATTTCCTGCAGCACATCTTTATCTTTTAATATCCAGGAGTTTTTGGTGAGTATGCCCACCGGCTGGTTAAACTCATTGCACACTTCGAGCATCCCTCTTGTTAAACGATATTTTTGTTCCGCTGGTTGGTAGCAGTCTGTATTGCCGCTGAGCATTAAAGGTGTTGCATCCCACTTCGGGTGCATTAAAAATTTACGCAGCAGTTGGGGTGCATTTTTCTTTACAATAATCTTTTGCTCAAAATCTATCCCGGCGCTGTAGCCCCAGTACTCATGCACGTTACGGGCATAGCAATATATGCAACCGTGCTCGCAGCCTGCATATGGATTCATGCTGTAGCTCATGCCCACATCCGGGCTGTCCACTTTATTTACAATCGTTTTTACTTGCTGTTCTAAATAAATCGTTGATAATAATTTTTCTTCCCAGTCATCAATGCCTTCAATGTGTTCTTTGGAAACTTCATTTAACAGAAACCTGTTTTTTGTATTGATTTGCGCACCACGACCATAATTATATTGAATGGTCTCTTCCTGTTTTTTGGGTTGTGGTTTGGCGTTAGGATTGTCAGAAATATTTTTCATCGGTGAATATTTTGTTGTTTATAAATAATCAAAAAATCTTTTAAGGGTTTAATCATGTAAATCAGTTAATCCCATAAATCATGGTGCAGACAATCAGTTCATACAATCAATAAAACCGTTGTTCTTTGCCATACTTATCTTTCTTGTTAAAGCCACTTGCCTTTTTAGTAATGAGTAAACTTTTTTCCAGCACATGAATTACACAGGTAACCACGCCCCACACATTTACACGGTCGTTAAACGAAGCGAGCTGTATGTTGCCTAATTTTTTATTGGCACTTGCAAGTACAATACTGTTTGGCGTTTTTTGCAAACGCCTTACTAATAATTCACCATCAAGAATGGCTACAATTATTTTATTATTGTCTGCTTTTATGCTGCGGTCAACTATTAATACATCTCCACTGAAGATGCCATCTTCAATCATGGCTTCGCTGTTCATTTTTAGGAAAAAAGTAGCGGGCTTGTTCAAAATTAATTGTTCATTTAGGTCAATGCCCCGTTCCATATAATCATCTGCGGCTGCGCCGAAACCACTGGCATTAGCGGTTTTTACTTGGTGTTGCGTGTAATTTTTACTACCGCTGTAGTCGGTATCGTATCGTATTTCATTTTCCATAGTCGATAATTTATTTACTAAAATATTTAGCTAAATTATACTAATTTATTTATCTTCACATTTGAAATGCACAATTATTTTTTTCAACATTAAAAAAAAATTAATGGAACATAGCTTATTATTATCGCCTGCATTGGGTTTCACCACGCAGGAAAGTTTTGAATATTTATTACTGGCAAATCCTGGTGAAGAAGTTTTTAAAAAAGTAATGGCGGAAAAAGAAACTTTTTCTTTTTGCTATAAAGTAAATGCAGCAAAAAAAACGTTGCCGCATATAACTGTTGCCAATTTTCTCGCCAAAGAAGCGATGGAAGAAACATTGATTAAATGGATGAATAAAATCATCGGTAATCAATGCAGTTTTGATGTAATGCTGAATAACTTCAGCGGCTTTCCTACTTCGCACACTGTGTATGCAAGGGTTCAAAATCATGAACCATTTAAGCAACTCGCTGCTTCGTTAAAAACAATTGATGAATATGTAAGGAGCAATGGCTTTCCACGGGCTATGCTTATCAATCATCCGTATTTAACGATTGCAAAAAGATTGCAGTGGGCTATCTATGAGAAAGCACTGAAAGATTATTCGCGAAAAACATTCAATGCAAGTTTTCCGGTGAATGAATTGATTTTATTAAAGCGGCAAAATCAATATGATAAATGTAAGCAGGTAGCGATATTTAAGCTTGCAGCTTCTTATAATGCATAATATGAACCAGGAAATAATAAAACAACTCGCAAGCGAAACAGCAACGGGCAGTAACCAATTGCCAGCAGAATATTTATTGGTGTTGCAGCCGCACCAGGCATTGTGGAATGAAATAAAATTTATAAAAGAAAAATTTGCAACCGATTTTGATTGTGAAATGGCACGCATAGGATTGCCGCACATTACTTTGGTACGCTTTAAACAATACCAGGTAGCTGAAAGCCGCATCAGGCAAGGATTGCGCAATGGCATAAAAACTTTACAGCCTTTTAAAATTGAAATGAAAGATTTTGGCAGCTTTCCATCACATACTATTTATATAAATATTGTAAGTAAAGTGCAAATTATGAATGCAGTAAAAGCTGCAAAGCAGGGACAAAAATTTATGAAGATGGATAAAGATAACAAGCCGCATTTTATTACCGATCCGCATCTCACCATTGCACGAAAGCTGCTGCCATGGCAGTACGAGAAAGGCTGGCTTGAATACAGCCATACGAATTTTCATGGAAGGTTTATTGCTGACCATGCTTTGTTGTTAAAAAGAAAACAAGGAGAAAAATATAAGCCGGTAGAAAAGTTTTTATTTCAAAATGAAAAAGAAGGAATAACACAAAGTGCATTGTTTACTTAAAACCTATAACTTAAAACTTACTACTTTTTATGTATGCCATAGTTGATTGTAATAGTTTTTATTGTTCGTGCGAGCGCGTCTTCAGGCCTGATTTAAATAACAAGCCTGTAGTGGTTTTGAGCAATAATGATGGTTGCATTATTTCCCGAAGTGATGAAGCTAAGGCGATCGGCGTTGAAATGGCCGGCCCTTATTTCAAAGCCAAAAATTTAATAATAAAAAATAATGTAGCAACGTTTTCTTCTAACTACAATTTGTATGGGGATATGAGCCGCCGCGTGATGGATACTTTGAAAATACTGGCAGGTGAAAAAAATGTGGAAGTGTATTCTGTTGATGAATCTTTTTTAGATGTGAGTGTGGTAGATGAAAATAAGTTGGTCGAATATGGATTACACATGCGGGAAATCGTGGAGCAATGGACCGGTGTTTCCGTTTCAATTGGTATTGCGCCAACAAAAACACTTGCTAAGATTGCCAACCATATCGCCAAGAAAAATAAAGCCGAAACCCAATGTGTTGCTGCCCTGGTAAGCGATATAGAAATAACTACGGTTTTAAAAAAAACTAGTGTAAAGGAAATTTGGGGAATAGGAAGAGCGTATGCGGAAAAACTTATTAATTGGGGAATAACCAATGCCTGGGATTTGTGTAACATGCCCGAAGAATGGGTGCGTAAGAATATGGGTGGGGTAACGGGCACAAGGCTTGTTAGGGAATTAAAAGGAATTCCTTGCCTTGAAATGCAGGAGGAACTGCAAATAAAAAAGATGATTACCACCACGCGAATGTTCGGCAGAAATGTTACGGCGTTAGAAGACATTAAAGAAGCTGTTGCTACATATACTTCAAGAGCTGTGGAAAAACTTCGCAGGCAAAATTGTTCGGCTTCGGTGTTAAGTATTTTTATTGTGGCCAAAGAAGAAAGCCAGTCTGCTAATTTTAGCCATGGCGCAGCCTTACATGCGCGAATAAATTTAGAATTACCAACTTCTGTTACCAGCGAATTAATTGGGCCGGCGTTGAAATTAACGGAGCAACTATTTATAGAAGGAAGAGAATATAAAAAAGCCGGTGTTTTGTTAAGTGGGATTGTTCCTGAAAATTCTATCCAGAGTAATTTATTTGCAACCGGGCCTCAAATTAATAAGCGACCTTTAATGAACGCGCTTGATAATATAAATTTTAGCATGAGAGATGATATGGTAAAATTTGCTTCTTCCGGGTTAGACAGAGATTGGAAAATGCGGCGTGAATTCCGTTCACCAAGATACACATCAAGGTGGAAGGAATTGAAGACTGTTGTTTAATTTATTAACGAAGTTTTGAATGAAAGGAACCAGTAAACGAACGGCATATGTAAAGAAGTTTTTTTCAAAATGTTTTACTTCAATGGTTGTTTTTTAAGGACAACGGCCAGGTGTGTACGAAGTTATTCCATCACATTCGGCATAGCAACTATTATCGTAAGTTTTGTTGTTACATCCGCAAACGTAATTGGTAACTAACGGGCAAATACAATTTTGACTAACTGGCCCTTTTGGGCAGTTATTTACAATAGCCGTATTTTTTTTACAGGAAACGCACAGGCTAAAAAGAAATACGAGGCAACAGGCTAAATAATTTTTCATACAGAAATGAATTCAACAATCATTCCAAATGAAAGAATAAAAAAATCAAAAAAGTTTTGCATGAAGGCAAAAAAATCAATTCATTTGGAAATTGGGATTGTTATGAAGTTTCTCATCTTCCTTTAATTTTAATTCCCATTTCCAGGCAGTAGACATCATTTCATCCAGGGAATATTTCGGATCCCAGCCAAGCTTATCTTTTGATAAAGAATTATTAGCATAAACGGCAATTACATCGCCCGGCCTTCTCGGGCCAATTACATAATTCAATTTTACGCCGCTAATTTTTTCGAAAGAATGAATGGCTTCCAATACTGTTACGCCATTACCGCTTCCCAAATTGAAAACATCACAAGCGGCCGTATTTTTTTTACCAATTAAATATTGAAGCGCTAAAATATGTGCATGAGCAATATCGCAAACGTGAATATAATCTCTTAGGCAGGAGCCATCTCTTGTAGGATAATCATCGCCATGAACCGTAAGCTGTTTTAATTTTCCAATGGCTGTTTGCGTAATTGCAGGAACTAAATTCTCAGGCCTGCCTAATGGAAGCTCGCCAATTAACGCGGAAGGATGCGCACCAACCGGGTTAAAATATCTTAATAGAATACTTTTTAATCCGCCGGTAACTACCGTAGCTTTTACAATTTCTTCACCCATTTGTTTTGTAGCGCCATAAGGAGATTCCGCTGGTTTTTGTGGCGTCTGTTCTGTAACCGGAATTTCGTCCGGGCTACCATAAACCGTGCAAGAAGAAGAAAATATGAAATTTGGAATATGAAATTCCTTTGCGCATTTTAAAATATTGATGAGCGAGGATAAATTATTTTCAAAATATTTCAGTGGTTCTTTTACAGATTCGCCCACTGCTTTAAAAGCAGCGAAATGAATAATGCCTTCAATGTTATCGTTCTCCTGAAAGATAGCGTAGGTATCATCGAAATTACAAAGATCAACTTTATAGTTTTTTACGTCGGCGCCGGAAATATTTTTTATACCTTGTAACAAGGCTCCTGTTGAACTGGAGTTGTTATCTACGCAAATTGGGTCAAAACCATTTTCTATTAAATCAAGCAGCGTATGTGCACCAATGTATCCACACCCACCGGTAACTAATATTTTCTTCATTTTGCAAAATAAGAGAAAAAGAATTAATAGCCATACCTGCTAATAAATATCAACCTATAAAATGTACAGCATAGTAAATAACCGCAGCAACTAAGGCACTTACCGGAATGGTGAGCACCCATGCCCACAATAGATTTATGGTAACGCCCCAACGAACAGCGGAAAGCCGCTTGGTTGCGCCGACGCCCACAATTGCACCGGTTAAAGTATGAGTAGTGCTTACCGGGATGCCGAAAGCGATTGTTAGAAAAATGGTTACAGCACCAGCCGATTCCGCGCATACCCCTTCAAGTGGATTAACTTTTGTAATGCGTGTGCCCATGGTTTTTACAATACGCCAGCCGCCGGACATTGTGCCCAAAGCTATTGCAGAATAACAAGCAAGTGGTAGCCAGACAGGCATTGCCATTTCATGTATGGCAAGCGTGCTTCCATGTACCGATTTATCGTAGAACCATATTGCCGTCAAAATCAAGCCCATTGTTTTTTGAGAGTCACCGCCGCCATGTGCAAGGCTTAAGGCTCCGGAAGAAACCAATTGCAACCGCTTAAACCATTTATCAGCTTTGGCAGGCCTGGACTTTTTGGCAAGGTTTACCGTGATTACGGTAATTAAGAAACCAAAAATTAGCCCAATAATGGGCGACAAAACCATAAAGACTAAAGCGATATATATGGGATGGGTGTTAACACCGGAAAGTCCACCGGCTGCAATTGCCGCACCGGCAAGGCCGCCAATAAGTGTATGCGAGGAACTGGAGGGGATACCGTAATACCACGTCAAAAGGTTCCAACTGATGGCGGCAATAGTTGCAGCCAACAATACTTTGAAATTGATGATATTTTCTGAAATAATATTAGCAATTGTGCCCGCAACCTTATGCTCTTTAAAAATGAAAAAAGCTATAAAGTTGAAAGCGGCTGCCCAGGCAACGGCCTGGAACGGTGTGAGCACTTTTGTAGAAACGATAGTAGCTATAGAATTAGCCGCATCGTGAAACCCATTTATAAAATCAAAAATTAAGGCAAGAATAATAATACAAATAAGAAAAACGAGCATACTAAACGTTTAAAAATCGATACTGTTTAAAATGTATCTAATTAAGCATATTTGATAATGATCGACTCAATAACATTGGCAACATCCTCGCATTTATCTGTTACTATTTCCATTGCCTGGTAAATCTCTCTTTTTTTAATAACCTCTTTTGCATCCGGCTCGTTTTCAAAAAGCTTTTCTATGCTCATGTCAAATATATCATCAGCCTGGTTTTCAATGCTATTAATTAATACCATTGCGTCAGTAATTTTCCTTAGATTTTTCATATCCCTTAATTCAGTCACTGCTTTTTGCACCTCATTACAACTACTTACAATAAGATCTGCCATTTTTATAAAGCCTGACTCATCGGGGTTGACTTTATAGATATTTATTTTTTTAACCGATGAAAAAATATAATCACAAATATCATCAAGAGATGAGGCAAGATAATGTATGTCTTCGCGATCAAAAGGGGTGATAAAATTACGTCCTAATTCAGTGAAAATGCGGTGTGTGTAGTCATCATTAATATGCTCCAGGTCTTCTATTTCTTTAATTATCAGTATCCGTTTTCCTAAATCCTTCTCATGTATAACATCTTTCAATCGTGCTGCCATGATGGTTACAGTTTCAGCTACACTTTCAAAAAGCACAAAAAAAACTTTATCCTTTGGTAAAAAAAACTTGAGTATAGAGTTTATAGCCATGTAAATAATTTACGCAAAAGTATGGGAGTGATCCATTTAATCAACAATTTTATTCCTATAATTTCAGCAAACCATTTCCC
>JBBRSV010000081.1:0-22835 GCA_038245055.1 Chitinophagales bacterium
CAGGATTTACCCATGAAGGACTGGCTGCATCAATGGCCATCTTATACGGGTTCCAATTTTAAAGATCAACCTCTGTTTGATCCTTACGCCAGCAATCAGGATAAAAAAATAATGAGCGATGGTTGGTTCACTAAGGAAATGCCTGACCTGAATCAAAACAATCCATTTGTTGAAAATTTTTTAATTGAGCATGCAATTTGGACAGTTGAAGAATTTGGAATTGATGGATGGCGCATTGATACGTATGCTTACAATGATCTTGGATTTATCAACCGCTGCAACAAAGCACTAACTGATGAATATCCGCACCTCACCATGTTTGGTGAAACATGGGTTCATGGGGTTATTAATCAAAGTTATTTTGTTCAGAATAATTACAATATTCCATTTAAAAGTAATCTCCAGGCTTCTACTGATTTTCAAACGCTCTGGGGAATTACAGATGCAATGACAAAGGATTTTGGCTGGACAGATGGAGTTAATAATTTATATACAACACTTGCCCAGGATTTTGTTTATAAAGATCCGTTGCGGGAAGTGATCTTTCTTGATAACCACGATTTGTCCCGTTTTTTTTCTATAATTGGAGAAGATACCGTTAAATATAAATCCGCTATTGCGTGGTTACTAACGTGCAGGGGTATCCCGGAATTATACTATGGTGATGAATTGGCTCTCACAGGAATAACAAGCCCTAACGATGGTCATGTTCGGCAAGACTTTCCCGGCGGCTGGTCTTCAGATTCGTTAAATAAATTTACCGCCGCTGGGCGAAATAGACTTGAGGAAAGTATTTGGAATTACATAGCAATTCTCGCCAATTTTAGAAAAAGTTCTTCAGCCATCACTACTGGTAAAATGATGCAATATGTTCCGGTTGAAGGAGTATATGTTTATTTCAGGTATGATAAGAAACAAACTATTATGGTAGTCATGAATACTTCGAAAGAAGAAAAAAATATTGTCCCGGAAAAATTTGCTGAACGAATAAATGGATTTAGCAAAATGGAAAATATGATTACAGGCGTTACATCAAACATAAAAAATTTTAAAATAGAAGCGAAAGGAAGTGTAATTCTTGAATTAAAAAAATAACAACTTGTGGCCGTTGATCCTGGAAAATTGAAGTTATCTACAACAAAAATCCCCAAAGATATCTTGCCTTTTGTTGCCTTTCGTCATCGTTGTCCGGTGTCCAGTCATTGAGCCGATCGTTAATTGTTTTTTCAAGAAATTTCATGTCGTAATATTTCTTGGAGGCTACAGGCTTAATTATATTTTCGTCTACGCCATTCACCGTTACTTTTGTTGCAATCCACGATGTATATAATCTTGGAATGGTAACGCCCAATATCATTCCCGGTAAACCATTTATAGAACAAGGGCCGCCGGAAATCATAATCTCATCAGTATAAAAAGCAAATACATAAACACTATCAAATATTACTGCAACTGCTTTTCTGCAATTGAAACCTGCAATAATCCTGTTATCATTTGTAATTCTCCACTTAAGTTTTGGAATAGAATCCTCCAGGCTTATGTTGGTGCCAAATATACTTTTTTGATTATTGTATTTGTCAGTATTGTAATCATAATACCAAACATTTTCTTCGTCGCCTCCTTTTATAAAATTGGGAACCTTTACATCTCCCCAATGATCAAATTTATACACGCTTTTATTATTAGCGAAAGTAAAACTGAAGTAGCCCACTTTGAATTGAGGCAATTTATCTTTGAGCATATCTTCAAACGTTCCATTTCCCATTGTCTTTTGAATATTGGATTTCACTTCATATTCAATTTTAGCTTTGCTGATAAACTGCTGAGCGGTTACGCAGGAATAAGCTGGTATAAGAATTAGTAATAAAAATATTTTTATTTTCATAATTATTCTTTTAGATCTATTTTGTTTTAGCACTTTTGTTTTTGAAATCCCATTCAAACCCAATCATAAAATATCTCTTCAACCGGTCATTTGTTACCTGTGTATAAGTGTTGCTATAAAAGCTTCTGTCCACACCAATGTTATCATTTAAAATATCATGTACGCCAATGTAGGCTGTGAATTCATTGTCCTTGAAAGTTCTTTGCAGGCGTGCGTTCCACAAGTTCGAGTTCAGGTTGTCGTTGAACTGTAAAGTTTTCTGGCGCGTATACATTTGCACATCAGTAATTATTGACCAAACTTTTTTATAATACACTGTTGCGTTCAGAGAAAGTGTGTTTGTATTGTAATGTATTTTAGTATCGTTTTGAGAAGTTGTATTTGAGTTATAATTGAAATCTTCTCCTAGAGAAAAATCATACTTTTTATCTTTTTGTTTGGATATCCACATTGACATCCCCGGGCCAAACGTTTTTGAATAACTTTTTACGTTGTTAATAATGTCGGCATATTTATTATAATTCACGTGAGGATTGAAGTTAAATCTAGTATCAATTTTTTTAATTTTAAAACCAAAGCCTCCATAAAAATTTAAAGAAATATTGCCGTTTGTATTTATGGGCTGCGTAATTGTTTTACCAGAATCAACATTAATAATTCGGTTGTTGCTTATTGAATTGTTAGTTACCCTCACGTTAAAAGATTGATACATCCAGATGTCTTTCAAAAAATTATAACTGTTATGCGAAACATTAAATGAATTGGTGAACGAAGGTTTTAAATCGGGATTACCTATATACTGGTTAAAATAATCGTTGTTGTTCCTTAACGGCTGTAATTGGTTAATAGTAGGCTGTGTTGTATTTCCGGTATAATTTATTCTCAAACCATGGTTGGGCTTATACGTGTAAGTTAAATTGGCCGAAGGATAAAAATTGACATAACTTCTTTTATAGTCTTTATCAAAAGTCTGGTCTATCAAATCGAAATTGGTAAATCCAAAACCGGAACCCACATTCACCTTAAGTTTTTTATTGGCAAAATTTATTCGCGCCGATGGAATGTTCTGAACAATGTTTTGTTTAAACTGGTTTGACAAAGAATCGACGAGCACATCATATTTGCTGGAAAAAGGAGTGTAGCTATAAGTTTGCTGGTTATTTGTGCCGTAATTGTAAGCAAGCTGGTAGGCCAATTCGAGTGAATATTCTTTTGCTAACGGTTCAGTGTAAACGATTTTTGAAGATAAACCTGTGGTTGAAGTATTGTAATCTTTCATTTGATCAAGATCCTGGCTGCTTGCAGGATAGCCATCAAAATATGCCTGGTTCAGAGATTTTAAATAATTCTTTCCCTGGTTATCCAAAAAATCCCAGTTTCCTGTAAACGTTAGTGTCCTGCGGCTTTTGTGAAATTTATGCCTGAACAGCACATTGCCTGAAATAGCGTTTTTGTCATTATTAGTACTAAGGTTTCTATCGCTTGTATTTTTCAAGGTGCCTGTGTTTCCGGTAGTTACAGCGTTTAAAATGCTTCCGCTTTCCGTGTGGTAGAAATTTGTATTGGCTGTAATTTTTAAAGAATTCATGGAGTCGAGTTTCATATCCAGGATACCGCGTATTTTAAAATTATGCCGGTTCACATCTTCCCTTTCTGTAGAATTTGTATTGATAACTGAATCGCCAACCTGTGTCTGCGTGAAGGTTTGCTTGTGATTAATATATTGCTGGCTGTTATATTTTGGAGAAAGGTTGAAATTATATTTATCATTCCATTTATTGCTGTATTGAAGACCTGCGTTAACATTGGTCATGAAGCCATTTTGAGGATCAACAGATGGCTCATCATCGGAAGTATTTCCCGTCCATTGAAAATTTACACTACCATCATCATCCAGGTTTACACTTATATTATCGTTTCCGCCACCATACTTTTGTTCATCCTGCCAACTTAAACCATCTTGCCCGGTATTGCCACCAAGCAGAAACGCAGAGAGTTTTCTTTTACCCTTGAAGGAGCTGAACAATAGATTTTCATTGTAACGGTTTTCTTTATTTTGAACCGTACCGCCAGAAAGATCCGCCTTGCCGAAGTAACCATGTTTACTATTATCTTTTAATTTAAGATTAATCGTCTTCTGTGTTTTGCCATCGTCAATGCCCGTAAATTCTGATTGGTCACTTTTTTTATCAAACACCTGCACTTCTTTTACTGCGTCAGCTCTTAAGTTTTTAACGGCCATGCCGGGATCATCTCCAAAAAACTCTTCACCGTCCACTAATACCTTTTGCACCGTTTCGCCCATGGCGGTTATCTTGCCATTTTTATCTACCTGTATGCCCGGCAATTTTTTAAGCAATTCTCCTACATTAGCATTAGCGCTTACTTTAAAACTGTCGGCCGTATAAATTGTTGTGTCACCCTTTATGCGAAATCCTTCCCCGGATTTTACAATTACTTCCTGGAGTAATTTGGTCTTGGAAATGAGACTCAACTGCGGCAATTCGAGGGTATTTTTCACTTCAATGTTATCAAGAAGATCCGCAAAATATGGATGTGTGGTCATTAAAATATACTTACCAGGCAGCACATTATTTAAAGTAAATTTACCAGTGGCGTTAGTACGCGTAAATTTGTACAGAATTGAATCCTTAGGGGTAAGTAATGATATAACTGCATTTTGAACCGGCTTATTTTCATTGGGATCATTAACCGAGCCACTAACTTTTGATAATTGTGCGAAGCAGGAACTGAATAAGAAAATAGCAATGAAAATAGCACTTAGTTTTTTCATAAACAATTACAGTTTTAGTTTGGAGGCCGAATTATATTTCAAAAGTGCTTAAATTATAAAGAATTACTTAAACAGTATTCTTAAATTTACGTTAAACCAAATTTAGGCATAGACGTGTTGAACGTTGCGAAGAAATGTATAAATGGAATTATGAAATCATAAGCGGAAAAGATTAATAAGATGACAGAAAAAAAAAATATAAAAAAATACGAAGAAGAAAATTTTGTAGATAGTACAAAACCTGTTTGGAATTATTCTTTATTTACTGATGAAGACCTGGAAAATTTTAGGAATGGTACTCATTACAGCCTTTACAAAAAATTTGGTTCGCACGAGCTTACGGTATTAAATAAAAAAGGATATTACTTTTCGGTGTGGGCACCAAATGCAACGATGGTAAGTGTTATTGGAGACTTCAATCAGTGGGATAACAAGTCACATCCTCTCTTCGTGCGGTTAGAAAAATCTGGAATTTGGGAAGGCTTTATTCCTGATATCACCGAATACGCCAGTTATAAATATTATATCGAAGGATATGAAGGTGCCATACTATATAAGGGCGACCCTTATGCAAATTATTGGGAAGTTCGTCCCGGCACGGCATCAAAAACAGTTAACCTTGAACACGAATGGACTGATGATAAATGGATGCAAAAAAGAATTAAAAAAAATGATTTGAATGCTCCCTGGAGCGTTTATGAAGTTCACCTCGCAAGTTGGATGCGGCCGTATCCATTCAGCGAAGCGGCATTAAATTCCTACAAGGAGACCACTAAATTATTAGTCCCATATGTAAAGAAAATGGGATTCACTCATGTGGAGCTTATGCCCGTAATGGAATATCCTTTTGATGGTAGTTGGGGCTACCAGGGCACTGGCTATTTTGCTCCAACCTCACGGTTTGGCATACCCGAAGAATTTATGGAAATGATCGAAGCTTTTCATCATGAAGAAATCGGCGTAATACTTGATTGGGTTCCGTCCCACTTTCCTTATGATGCTTTTGGCTTATTTATGTTTGATGGTACGCACACTTATGAATATGCTGATATGCGGAAAGGCTATCACCCGGACTGGAACTCATATATTTTTAATTACAAGAGAGCTGAGGTGCGATCATTTCTGATTAGTAGCGCACGGTTTTGGTTCGATAAATTTCATATAGATGGTATAAGAGTAGACGCGGTTAGCTCCATGCTTCGCCTGGACTATTCAAGGGAAGAAGGTGATTGGGAACCAAATGAATTTGGCGGTAACGGTAATTTAGAAGCTATTGCATTCGTAAAAAATCTCAATGAAATGGTGTACCGCGATTTTCCGGGCGTACAAATGATTGCTGAAGAATCTACGGACTGGCCGGAAATAACTGGCCTTACAATAAATGACGGACTTGGATTTGGAATGAAATGGATGATGGGCTGGATGCATGATACACTTGATTATTTTAAAACAGATCCACTTTATAGAAAAGATCAACAGGATAAGTTTGCATTTAGTATGATGTATTTCTATGATGAAAACTTTATGTTACCGCTAAGTCATGATGAAGTAGTCCATGGCAAATCTCCCATGATATATAAAATGCCGGGCGATGAGTGGCAGAAATTTGCAAACCTTCGCTTATTGTATTCGTATATGTTTACACATCCTGGAAGCAAATTACTTTTTATGGGAAATGAGTTTGCCCAAACAACGGAATGGAATTTTAGCACAGAACTTGACTGGCATTTGCTTATGCATGAACCTCATGTAAAGATGCAGGAATGCGTAAAAAAACTTAATGAACTTTATACATCACAGCCCGCACTTTATGAATGTCAGTTTGATATAAATGGTTTCGAATGGGTTGATCTTGATCATCGTAATGAAACGGTAATTACTTATATGAGAAAAGGCAAGAAAAAAAGTGATGATGTTTTGGTAATTTTAAATATGACGCCGGTTGTAAGAGAAAACTGGAAGATAAAGATTCGCGATAAAAAAGAGTGGAGCGTCATATTTAATAGTGATGCCAAACAATTTTACGGAACCGGCGACTTTGATGGCCAGTCGATCTCAACTACTTTGGTGGATAAAAAAGATAAACTTTATGAAATAAACGTACACCTGCCTGCGTTAGCAGCTATTGTTCTTAAATAGACGAAATTCAAATCGTCTATAATTTGTAAACTTATTTCCATGAAAATATCAGCCATTATCACAATTTTATGTTTTCAATCGGGCTTATTATTTTCTCAAAATAATGACAGCGCAAAATTTTATTTTGATCAGGGAATGCAGGCGGAAAAAGGCCGCCTTTTTGCAGTTGCAACCAAAAGCTTTGAAAAGGCAATTTTATTGAATAAAAATTATTCAGAGGCGTATATTGAAAACGGTAATGTAAACCTTGAGATGCGAAAGGTAGATGCAGCACTTGTAAATTTTTTAAAAGCTTATCAACTGCAACCAGGAAGCAATGAAATTACCAGGCAGTTAGCAACTCTTTATTTTAACAACAGGCAGTTCCAGAAGGCTATTGATTTTTCTGAAAAATGCAAAGATTGTCCGGATGATGACCGTATTATGGGAATGAGTTATTACAATTTGGAAGACTATGGTAAAGCCCAGAATTTTTTGCAAAAAAGTTTAAGTAAAAATAGCCAGGATGCTGAAGCGGCCTACACGCTTGGCCGAACATATATTGAATTAGAAAATGAAAAAGCTGCTATTCCATTGTATCAAAAAGCAATAAGTTTAGAACCAGGCCGAAATGTGTGGATGTATGAACTTGGCCTCATTTATTACAGCCAGGATGATTACAAAAATGCACTTAAATATATAAATCTCGCGGGGGACTCAGGGTACAATAAATCGAATGATTTTTACGAGAACCTGGGCTTTGCCAATATTTATACCGGTGATATAAATAATGGAATTAAGACATTGAATGAAGTTTTAATAAGAAAGCCAAATAATAAAGAACTGATTAATAACATGGCAAATGCACTTTATGAAACCAAACATTATGATGATGCTTTGACATACTTCACTAAATTGCTCGAACTGGATCCTAAAGACGCTGCGTCATTATACATGGTTGGTATGACATTTCAAAAGAAAGGTGATAAGCAAAAAGGTCAAAAAATTTGCGATAAAGCGATTGAAATGGATTCTTCACTGGCTAAAAACAGGCAGAAGAAAGATATGCCAATGGGACTATAAAAAATTGGGATATCTTTCGTTTTTTCGGTTAAAATCAAATAAAATTTTACAACGAGATATAACTTTAAAATGAAATTAAGGTCAGTCGGCGATTTTTTGACAGGCATAAAATACACTACCCCGGTAAGTTTATCAATAAGTCAAAAATCTAAAGAGGATTTTTACTGAACAAAGAATAGGGTGATTTTACTATAGGTTACGGGTTTTTTATTTTATAATTTTAAAATAAGCTAATCCAAATTCTCAACCAATCCGAAACCTATGAAAAATATCTACCCACTTTTTATTTTTTTAGCAACCTTACTATCAATCGAACAAAGTTTTTCTCAATGCACTTGCTCCGGCGGAACTATTCCCGATTCGGTTGTGTACAATCAATATTTTGATTCTCTTATTGCTACAAATACTACCATTTCTTTTCCAAAGTTTGATCCGGCTATCGGAGTACTCAGTTGTTTTAGAGTAAGCGATACCGTTACAACGGTCGTTAATTATAATCTTCAAAATAATCAACCAGATACCGAAAGCTACAAATTCAGAACTTCGAGGCTTTCCGATTTAACCGGGCCGAATAGTTTTGAAAGTTATACAAATTCTCCAAATAAGACTTATGGGCCTTACTCACTTAATCCCTATCACTCACCAGGCAATACCGACCAGGTAGATATTGGGCCAGACACGGTTTTTAATAAGAATTATAGTACGGCTTACGGCGCGTCCAGTGCAGCATATTACGGGACAGGGAACGTTAACTTTAATTATTTAACAACCAGTACTTTTACGATTTTAACCGGAAGTTCTAATGCGATAATAACCTTGCGGGCATACACACGGCTGGATATACAACTTGTATATTATTGGTGCCCGTTTAGTATCCTGGAAACAAAAATAACGGGCTTTAAAGCTTCCCTTTCAAACAATAATGTTTTAATGCAATGGGATGTGAACAACCCCGCAGAATCTGATAAATATGAAATTGAAATAAGCAATGACGGCAAAGAATTTAAAAATTTCGGCCAGGGGATTTCTAAAGCTACCGGTGGAGTTTCGCATTATACCTTCGTGTACAATGTTGATGACGGCTATACGGGTAAGTTATTTTTCAGGATCAAACAAACAGATCTTTCAGGTAAAGTATCTTATTCAGACGTACGTAACATTTCTATAAATAAGAAAAACAGCGTTCACAATTATTCTGTTTATCCCAATCCTTCAATTGCCGGGATCAACATTCAATTTATGAAAACAAATAATGGAAATTATAATGTTGAATTACTTAATGCGGGCGGCCAGTCAATTTTTCAAAAAAGATATTTAATTGATAACAGTAATTCTATTAATATCGATTGGCCACAAAAGCCGCTTCCAGGTATTTATTTTTTGAAAATAATAGATTTAAAAACAAACCTTGAACAAGTAGAGCGGTTACAGATTATGTAAATAATGGCGTGGCTATTCTTATTTACTCAACCCTGGCGTTGGCAATAAAAATTGATTCCACTTGTTTTTTATTTGAAATGATTTTATAAAAATCATTAAGGTAGTCAACCATTTGTTTTTTACATTTTGCGTCGCATAAATCAAAATGATTAATAAGGTACATGATGCTTTCCTTTTTTTCATTGAAAATATCAATTGATGCCTGTAGTTCATTATAGCTTCTGGAAAAGCCGCGATAGAGTCTTTGCGTCACTGATTCTATACCGAGTCCTTCCGCAGGTACTGCATAATCTGCATTAACTAAGCCGCTAAAATCATAATCATAGGGGACTGCGTAAGGCCTCGCAAGGGTGTCATTCTTCGGCAGCATCAATTTAATATTGTGGTATTTATAAATTGACCAATCGGTATTGCCTATCATGTATTGAAATAAATTCACGAATGTCATCTGGTTTCGGTTCGTTTCTTCAGTCAAAAAAATCTTTTTCTTCACTTCTACACAATTATTGCGTGCCGCCAGGTCAGGCATATCTTCCATTAGGAAAGCATACTGTGTGTATGGCTTCATCTTTTGCCTGCTATCATTATAGGTAATGTGCAACAGTCTGACACGAAAACTCATGTTCGAGAGCATGTTTTGTATCTTATAAATAAGAAATTCTTTGAGCAGCAATTCATTATAGAAAGTGCCATTCTTGCAACCGCCAACAAGTTTTAATCTTTTTAAAGGAGAAAGTAAAGGAGACGAGGAATTTTTAAAATTCAACATCAGCGATGCCATGTCACAATTATTTTTTCTATAAATTCCTCTTGGCTCAACGCGTATGTCTTCACTAATCGTTGAAGTATCAGAAAACTTCATAACAATGTGTGCTGGTTGATATGCTGGCTTCGACTTGTCGTTTCGCAATTTCCTAACCTCAGTTGTAAGAGTTACTTCGATCGGACTATCTTCCAGAAAAAAAGATTGTCTATTTATGGGAACCGCCTGGCTAAAAATAAGCGGATGACTGAGAATAACCAACAGGAATATGAAACAAAATTTTTTCATTTAACAGTTTTAATGGCGATACATCACGGCGAGAAAATTAAAAAATTCTGATGGAATTTGCAAACTACTTAAAAATAGTTGCTTTGGTAATGCAGACAGTCAGGAAAAGGTAAAAAAAAATTCGCGGCAGCGATAAGAAGGCGCCTCCTTTTTACGTCAATTCTAAACGTATTTTTTAGGTGAGTTGGGAGGAAGAGCAACGCTGTATGATGGAATCTAATTCATCATTAGCACATTTACGCTTCGCTGCAGAATATTAAAAGCGATTTCTGCCATTAAATTTTCTTTGTCAAGCGTGGGATTTACCTCGGTTATTTCAAAGCAACATATCTTCCTGTTTTGCATAAATTTACTTACAAGATCTTCGGCCTCTCTTTCCTTTAAGCCATTGCTTACAGGGGTTCCGGTTCCTTTGGTAATAGAAGAATCCAGGCAATCAACGTCAAAACTTACATAAATATCAGTACATTCTGTTAGGTAGCGGAGGGCGGCTCTCACAACATTTTCAGGACCTTTTCGCCTAAGTTCGGCAGTCGTAATCACCTTCATTTCATATTTATCTATTAAAAACTTTTCTTCTTTTTCATAATCTCTTAAAGAAATAAACACAATATCCTCTGGCAAAACTTTGGGAGAAATTTTTCCAAATTGTTTTAATTGTTCCCACTGCTTTTTTGTTTTTTCGTCTAATTCATGCACCTTACTTTCTTCGTTATCTTCTGCAATAGAAGCAGAAAGCGGCATGCCATGCATATTTCCTGAAGGCGTGGTGTAAGGAGTATGCAGGTCTGCGTGGGCATCGATCCAAATAACGCCGAGGCGGCTGGCGGGTTTAGCGGCTTTAATACCGGCAATAGTGCCGCCAGCATTGCTATGGTCTCCACTAATTACAACGGGAAAAAAATTATTTCGGATGGTGTCTTTCACCGATTTTGAAACTCTTTCATACATGGTTAAAACACCATTTATTCTTTTAGCATAAGGAGAATGAATGGGTTCAAAAAGTAAATTATTTTCAGTTTCAATTTTTTCTGATGGAAAGTGAACAAAGAAATTACTCATAAAATCCAGCGCGGCAATTTTTATAGCATCAATTCCAAGACTTGCGCCTCTCGTTCCGGCGCCGATTTCGCTGGGTACTTCGATTATCTTTATATTCTTCATAAATCAATTTTTACCCAAATAAATTAATAAGCACCGCGAAATCTTATTTCAGCCTTCTCGAATTTAAGCAAGATTTTTCATCAAATAAACCAATGGCTTATTGTGTGGATGGCAAGGCATCCAAATGACACAATCGTTTTTGCAAAATGAAATACCAAATAATATTTCTATGATGGAACAGCTATTATTGGCACGTGGCTGTGATAGGCAAGTTTTTTGGTGTGGCTGGTTTTGAAAAGTTGGCTCATCATGCTATGCTTTTTGGGAACCGTTATTATCGTATCAATTTCTCTTGATTCAATAAACTCGTTTATTCCATCTAAGAAATCATAAGCCCTTAAAAAAGAAAACTCCGGGTTATAAGCGCCGAGTTTCTCCTCCATCGCTTCTCTTTCTATTTTAAATTCGTCAGATAGTTCTATATAATGCTCACTGTCAACATTCAAGATATTAAGTTTCGGATGAAACATGTCAAGCACTTTTTTTAATGAGGCAAAAGGTACAGTGCGGGCAACATCTTTAAAGTCAGACGCCAGCAGTACATTTTTAATTCCTATAAATTTAGCCTCGGGAGGAATAATCATAACCGGGCACTTAATGTGCCGCACAACATTAAGTGTATTTGTCCCCATGAACACCTGTGTAAGCCTGCTGCTTCCGGTAATGCCCATGACAACCATATCAATGTGGTTGCTCACTACATATTTTTCAATGCTTTCAATCAAAGATCCTTCTTCCGATTCTATAGTAACTTGCTGATTTTCAGTAATGTCAAGCCGGTTTCTTAAAGCGCTTAATTCGGCGTCTGTCACCATCTTCCTGGAGCCCGCTTCTTTTTCAGTTAAGGCTGCAAAGCTAATGCTGCTAAATACATTATAAAGTATCAACTGTGCATTTGGAATTTGCTTTGTAAGCGCGACGGCATACTCGGCTGCATTTATAGAAGTAGAAGAAAAATCTACTGGTATTAAAAATGTTTTCATTTAAAAATTTTAACAAATGTAAATAAAATTGCAAAGCCACAAAATTTGTAAATAAATATCCTGCAATTATTTATAAAAAGGCTTGCTGTGAAAAAGCTGTGTATAAGTAAAAAATGCAATCAACCCTAAGCAACTTTTCTTTATAGCAGAACCAATATATTTGCCAGCCGGCCCGAATAAACGTGCAGGTAGCCCTATAAATAAATTTAGATACAGTGAGATTAAAGAGCCTCGAAATAAAGGGTTTTAAAAGTTTTGCCGATAAAACTATCCTCAACTTTGATGAAGGAATAACGGGCGTAATTGGGCCAAATGGCTGCGGAAAAAGCAATATCGTCGATAGCATTCGCTGGGTAATTGGCGAGCAAAAGATCAGCCAGCTTCGAAGTGAAAATCTTGAGAGTCTTGTTTTTAATGGCTCCAAAACAAGAAGCGCCAGCGGGCTTGCAGAAGTAAGCCTTACGTTTGAAAATACCCGCAACCTTTTACCCACCGAATTTAATACGGTAACGATTACCCGTAAATATTATAAAAATGGTGAAAGCGAATATCGTCTTAACGATGTAAGCTGCAGGCTTAAGGATATTCATAACCTCTTTATGGATACGGGCGTCAGTACTGATAGTTATGCCATCATCGAGTTAGGCATGGTGGATGATATTATAAAAGATAAAGAGAACAGCCGGCGCCGTATGCTTGAGCAAGCTGCCGGAATCTCTATTTATAAAACAAGAAAGCGGGAAGCTAAATTAAAACTCGATGCGACGGAGCAGGATCTTGCCCGAATTGAAGATTTGTTATTTGAAATTAATAACCAATTAAAGATCCTGGAAAGCCAGGCAAAAAAAGCTGAAAAGTATTATGAAATTAAAAAAGAGTACCGCGATGTAAGCATCGAGTTAGCCAAGGCGGCATTGGAGGGTTTTAATGTAACTTATAAGGAGTTGAACACACATCAGAAAGCAGAAACCGATAAAAGGGTTCAACTTGAGGCCGCAATTGCAACTGACGAGGCAACGATTGAAAAAGACAAAGCCGGCTTCATTGAAAAAGAGAAGGCGCTTCAGCAACAACAACATGTTTTTAATGAATTAAATAATAATGTTCGCTTAAAAGAAAATGAAAAAAACTTAAGTGCACAAAGGCTTCAGTACCTGAAGGAAAGAGAAACCAGCTTGAAAGATTTTTTGCTAAAAGCAGAAGGACAATTAAAAGGAATAGAGGAGAGCATCGTTTTTACCAAACAACAAATTCATGATGAGGATATAAAACTCGGCGAACAAAAAGAACAACTGGAAGAATTAAAAGAAAACGCGGAGGAAAAAAGAAAAACATTCGATTCAAAAAGAACCGCAGTGGATGAATTGCGGCAGGAGCAAATATTACTGCAGCGCAATCATTTTGATGCGGAAAAAAAGGTTGCGATTGCCGATACAAATATTCACAACCTGCAACGTACGATTGCACAGATTGAAGAGGAGCAAAAGCAACGGGAAGAAAATCTTTTAAAGCTTGAAGTTGAAAAAAAATTAAAGGAGCAGGAGCTTGAGGAAAAAAAGACCACGCTGGAACAGCTAAAGCAGCACAACGAATTCACCAAAGAACAAATATTTGAAACCCAAGCTGTGCTTGAGAAATTGCGTGGTGAACTGGCCGGGGAAAACCGGACACTCGATTCGAGGCAAAATGAGTACGACCTTTTGAAAAGCCTGATTGATACAATGGAAGGCTATCCGGAAAGTGTAAAATTTTTGCATAATAATAAATCATGGAACTATACTGCGCCGATCCTTTCAGATATAATTTATGTAAAGGAAGAATTTCGCGCCGCGGTTGAAAATGTGTTGGAGCCATTTCTAAACTATTATGTTGTTGAAGACATACAGGAGGGACTTACCGCGGTGCATTTATTGGATGATAATAAAAAAGGAAAGGCAAATTTTTTCCTGCTCGATAAATTAAATGCGTTTGAAAATGTAAATAATTCAGAAGGATTTACAGGCGCTATTCCCGCGATGTCTGTCGTTGAAGTGGATGAAAAATATAAACATCTGGCTACTTATCTTTTAGGTAACGTATTTATTGCAGAAGATGAAGCAGCTATGCAAAATAGTAATGGTCATGTTGTGCTTGAAAAAGATGGAAAATATGTAAAGGGAAAATATTCTCTCACTGGTGGAAGCGTTGGATTGTTTGAAGGAAAAAAAATAGGGCGGGCAAAAAATCTGGAAAAACTTGCTGAAAAAATTAAAACACAACAAGCGAAAGTCAGTGAGTTGAAGAGTATTATTCTACAAAGATCTAATGAAGTAATCGCCTTCAATGAGCAGTTGAAAGAAAATACGATACAACAAACGCAACAAATTATAAATGAACTTATTAATTCCTCATTTTCTATTCAAAATAAAATAGAGAACATTGCTTTTCAGGAAACCCAAGCGGGAAAGCGACTTGAGGATTTTAACCTGCAACTCGGGCAAAATCATGCGGCGATAAATGATACAAGAACATTGCTTCAATCTTTATCTGGACATGTGAATGATCTCGATGGAAAAATGAAAATTGCCGGGGATGAATTTATTGATGCAGAAAATGGATTCAATGCTGCTAACGGATTATATAATGAAAACAATTTGTTGCTTGCGCGTCAACAAAGTAAGGTGAATTCGTTGCAACAGGAACTGCTTTTTAAGACCAATCAATTTAATGACCTTTCAACGCAGCGGGAAACAAGCGACGTTCAAATTAGGGATGCACGAAATAATATACAAGCTACGAAGGTGGAATTAGACTTATTACAGGAAACTGTAATTGCGTTATTAAAAGATAAAGATGTAGAAGAAAAGAAATTGAATGAATCTGACCAGGCTTATTATAACTTAAGAAATGAGCTCGCCGAAAAAGAAAGTGAGCTTCGCCATAAACAAAAGGCTAAAGAGCAAATTGATCACTTACTTAACGAAATAAAAGATAAGCTGAATGAATTAAAACTTCACCTTGCCGGATTAAAGGAAAGGTTAAGCGTTGAATTTAAAGTGGACCTGGACGTTATTCTTGATGAAGAGAGAACAAGTGAAACGCTTCTTGAAGACTTACAGGAGAAGAGCGACCGTATGAAAAAGAGGCTGGAGAATATGGGAGAAATTAATCCAACGGCGATTGAAGCTTATACTGAAATGAAAAAGCGCTACGAGTTTATTGTAGAACAAAAGAACGATCTCGTAACCGCAAAAGATTCGCTAATGCAGACCATCCAGGAAGTGGAGATCACGGCTAACCGGTTGTTCCTGGAAACTTTTAATAAAGTGAGAGAAAATTTTCAAAATGTTTTCCAGGCTTTGTTTACGCAGGATGATACGGCAGATATGGTGTTGGAAAATGCTGAAAACCTTGCTGAGACCGGCATTGACATCGTGGCTAAACCGAAAGGCAAACGCCCGACGAGTATTACGCAATTAAGTGGCGGGGAAAAAACTTTAACGGCAATTGCACTACTATTTGCAATATATCTTATAAAGCCTGCGCCTTTTTGTATCCTGGATGAGGTGGATGCACCGCTTGATGACGCCAACGTTGGAAAGTTTACACAAATGATCAGGAAGTTTAGCAAGGAATCGCAGTTTATTATTGTTACGCACAACAAAATGACGATGGCTTCGGTCGATGTTATTTATGGTGTAACGATGCAGGAAGCTGGTGTAAGCCGGCTTGTTCCCGTTGATTTCAGAGGATTGGACCACCAATTGGCTAATTGATTTTATAAAATGACAAAACTGAAAAATATTCACCCGGGTGAAATACTTCGCGAGGAATTTTAATGCCTTTAAACGTTTCCGCATACAAATTAGCAAAGGATATTAATATACCACAAACAAGACTGTCTCAAATTATTAAAGGAAACCGAAGAATCACTGCAGATACAGCTTTGAGGCTAAGTAAATATTTTGGGAATTCTCCTAAGTTTTGGATGGGATTGCAAGATGATTTTGATATTGAACAAGAGCTTGTTGAAAAAAGTTCAATCATCCAATTTATAAAAACGTTTAACTCAAAAGTGGCCTGACATAAATTCTCAGCTTTAATTAAGCCGCAATTTTAATTTCCATAGACTTCAATAAGTCATCATTGCCAGAATTAGAACGAATTAACTGTCCATATATCAGAAAATCAAAGTTCCGACAACCTTCCAATCAATCCTTTGCCACCGGCAAAAAATACACTCTTTCCTGATTTCGCTTTTCGGCAAACATTAAAGCTTTCTTTATTTATCCATTGCCACGTGTATCCATCATCGTTAGTTATGTCAACTCCATTCAGGCCGCAACTGATCCATTGTTTGTTATCAAGATATTCCACGCAGCTACGGTAGCCATGCGGCGGCGTTGCCGGATATGTCCAGGTGTTGCCGCCATCATTAGTAATTACACAATTTCGATAAGTAGAATCGGGCAAACTGAAATCGCCACCAACCACAACGAAAGATTGCCTGTTCTTTATGGCAATGGAATTGGCACCGGCGCTTTCTTTGCCTTGTACAATGGGCAACGCTAATTTTTTATCTTTTAAAAATAAATTCGAATGCGAGCCGCCGGTAACAAAGGCTGCAGCATCGTTGCCGAGTTTGCGTATGTTAGTTCCGCTGGAGGCAAAGCAAGCTTCACCACTATCGGCAACGGGCCGGTTTCGTTCGGGAATATTTTGCCAGGTGTCGCCGCCGTTAAAGGTTCTTGCAATAAAAAATCTTCCATTTATTGGATCGCCAACAACAATTCCGCTTTGTTCATTCCAGAATTCCATTGCATCCAGGAACATGCCTTTTGTTTTGTTTTCAAAAACAAGTTTCCAGGTTTCGCCACCATCTATGGTTCTTAAAATATTGGCAGGCGTATCTACACCCATTATCACCGCAATACTTTGATCGAAGGCTTCAATATCGCGAAAGTCAGTTTTTTCAAAACCGTTTACGATCATCCATTTCCAGGTTTTTCCACTG
Organism: Chitinophagales bacterium; assembly: GCA_038245055.1. Lineage (GTDB taxonomy): Bacteria > Bacteroidota > Bacteroidia > Chitinophagales > Chitinophagaceae > Ginsengibacter. The sequence continues at coordinate 17,512 of JBBRSV010000081.1, forward strand.
TCAATTGATTTGCCGACACTTCCGTTGCTTCCGCTTACCCAAATTATTTTATCATTTACAACACTCAATCCGCGTAGTGAAGTTTTAGTGTCGGTATTTAAAATTTCTATTTGTTGTGCATTTGTTTTTATACAAAAAAGTAATAACAGTATTAAAATATTTTTCATTCTAAATTTTTTTGAAACCAATGAAAGAGAATTTTTTTTAAAAAGTTTTTAACGATAGGGTCAAATATTGATTTAAGTAAAGGTTATTAAAGATGCCCAATGTTGCCTGCCGCACAAGTGAGTGACACAACGAAGATGCCCAAAGAACAATTGCTGGTAACCAAATTTTTTTTAATCATAATAGAGCAAGTTAATATTTGAAACGGGAAAAATTTAAACTCTAAACTATTTAATACTTTTGATTATGAGTTATAATTATTTGCCGCTTGATAAGAGTGTTCTCACATTCCAACAGGTAAAACATTTTTTAAAATACAAACAACTTATTTCTATAACATTTGGTGCGCACGTGGCAATTCTTAAATGCAGGGAATATCTTGATAAAAAACTGGATGAATCCGATGAGCTTTTCTATGGAATAAATACGGGCTTCGGCTTTTTACAAAATGTGCAAATAGATAAAGAGCAATTGCGCGCATTGCAAAGTAATTTATTGCTTTCGCACGCGTGCGGAATGGGTGATGAAGTGCCGGAAGAAATTGTAAAGCTGATGATGATGCTGAAAATAAAATCTTTGAGCTATGGCTATTCCGGCATTGGAATAGACGTGGTAAAAAGGTTGATGGATATGCATAATAATGATGTGCTTCCCGTGATTTATACGCAAGGCTCGCTGGGTGCTTCAGGAGACCTTGCACCGCTAAGCCACATGTGTGTACCGTTAATTGGCCAGGGAGAAGTGCGGCACCATGGAGAAAAAATGAAAACTGCCAAAGCCCTTTCAGCATTGAGTTGGCGGCCGATTGACTTGCAAAGTAAGGAAGGGCTCGCTCTTATAAACGGGACGCAATTTATGAGCGCTTATGGTATGAGCGTGCTTATAAAATCGGAGCGGCTGTTGGAATGGGCTAATATTATTGCGGCTATTTCTTTTGATGCTTTTGATGGGAATAAAGATTCGCTGAATGAAAAATTACATTCCATAAGAGATCACAACGGACAGGTGGTTGTGGCTGCGGAAATAAGAGCATTGCTGGAAAGTAGTGAAATATATTCCGCAGAAAAAAAGCAAATGCAGGACCCTTATTCTTTTCGTTGTATTCCGCAAGTGCATGGCGCAACAAAGGACACCTTTGATTTTGTTTTACAAACTTTTTTAAAAGAGATTAATTCAGTAACTGATAATCCAAATATTTTTCCTGATGATGACCTGATATTAAGCGGGGGAAATTTTCACGGGCAGCCGTTGGCGTTAGGTTTAGATTATTTAGCAATTGCCATGAGCGAAATCGCTAACATTTCTGAGCGGCGCATTTACCAGTTGTTAAGTGGCCAAAGAAATCTTCCATTGTTTTTGGTGAAAGATCCTGGCCTTAATTCAGGATTGATGATACCACAATACACTGCTGCCGGCATTGTAAGTGAAAATAAACAATTGTGTACGCCAGCGTCGGTAGATTCCATCTCAAGTTCTAATAACCAGGAAGATCATGTAAGTATGGGCGCCAATGCGGCGACGAAATGCCTTCGGGTTATTGACAACGTAGAAAAAGTATTGGCGATAGAATTGCTGAGCGCCGTGCAGGCGATGGAGTACAGGAGGCCTATGAAATCATCGCCGGTATTGGAAGAAATAATAAGCGCGTTTAGGGAAAAGATTTCTTTTAATGAGGCAGACAGGTTTTTGCATGATGATATGATTGGCGCTGTTCATTTCATGAGAAATTTTGAACTATAAAATTTGGCCCTGTTTACATTAGCGTGAATTTGACAGCCAATAAATTATAACTTTCTCTGTTAGAAAAACGCCCCTTAGAAAAAAGCTAAATTTGGTAAAAGAATTTTATGAAAAAAAAGAAGGTCAAAGAGATATTGCATGAAATGGTTGACAGCCTTGATAATAAATACATCCTGTATGATTTGAAGGAAAATATTTTTCCTTATGTAATAGAATACCGCTCAAAAAAAACGGATAAAGATGATGATGATCTTACGGAAAAACAAATTAAACGCCTGGATGAAATGATCAGCAGGCCTGATGACCAAAAAGCGCTCACTTTAAATGAAGTAAAAAAAAGCTTTGCCAAATGGTTGCCTGATGAAGACACACAACTTAAGAGAGAAAAAAAGATTTCCAAAGCATCAAAGAAAAAACTAAAAGAAAAACTCCATAAGATACTTGATGATATTAAAAATAAATATCTTCTTACCGTGTTGCTTGATGAAATAATGCCGGATGCTTTGAATAAGAATAAGTACGAATAATAAAATCTTTTCAAAAAAAATTCCTTTTGAAATAGCCCTTAAAATTCACGTTGATTTTATATCCTTAATCCAATTATTATGGTTAAAAGACATTACGATCCCGTAAAATATAAAACGCCCACCGGAACAAAGTTGAGTTGCAAAGGCTGGGCACAGGAAGCGGCGTTGCGCATGCTGTTAAACAATATTAACCCTGAAGTTGCCGAGCGGCCAGATGACCTTATTGTTTATGGTGGTAGAGGCAAAGCTGCAAGAAATTTTGAAAGCCTTGACCTGATTATTAAAGCACTAAAAGATCTCGAAAATGATGAATCGCTGCTAATTCAAAGTGGCAAGCCTGTTGGCATAATGCAAACAAATGTGCATGCTCCGCGCGTGCTCATTTCTAATTCGCAACTTGTACCAAAGTGGGCAACCTGGGAGCATTTTGATGAACTCGAAAAAAAAGGATTGATGATGTATGGCCAAATGACTGCCGGCTCATGGATATATATCGGGAGCCAGGGAATTGTGCAGGGAACTTATGAGACTTTTGGCGCTGTTGCGAAAAAACATTTTAATGGAACACTTAAAAATACGTTGAGTGTTACGGCTGGTCTTGGCGGTATGGGCGGCGCGCAGCCGCTCTCTATCACGATGAATGAAGGCGTATGCCTTGCGGCAGAAGTGGAGAAATGGAGAATAGAAAAGCGGCTGGAAACAAAGTATTTAGATGAGATGATTGAAAATATTGATGAGGCAATTGATAAAGCAGTGCGCGCCAAAGAGGAAGGCAAAGCATGGAGCATCGGCGTGCTTTGCAATGCAGTAGAATTGCTCGGGAGGCTCCTCGAAAGAAATATAAAAGTAGATATTCTCACTGATCAAACATCTGCGCACGACCCGCTGATTGGTTATGTTCCTCATACTCTTTCAATTGAAGCGGCCAACATTCTTCGGGAGAGCAATCCGGAAAAATATGTGGGGCTGGCTTATGACAGCATGAAGTTGCACGTGGAATTGATGCTGGAATTACAGAGCCGGGGAGCCGTTACTTTCGATTATGGTAACAACTTACGGGCACGCGCACACGAAGCGGGCTTAAAAAATGCATTTGATTTTCCGGGATTTGTTCCTGCGTATATAAGACCTCTATTTTGCGAAGGCAAAGGGCCGTTTAGATGGGCCGCATTAAGTGGCGATCCTAATGATATTGCCGTGACTGACGAAGTAATAATGAATCTCTTTCCGGAAAATGAAGGCTTGATACGATGGATAAAAATGGCACAAAAACGAATCGCTTTCCAGGGATTGCCGGCAAGAATTTGTTGGATAGGGCAGGGCGATCGGGAAAAAGCGGGCCTCGCTTTTAACGATCTTGTGAAAACCGGAAAAATAAAAGCGCCCATTGTTATTGGCCGTGACCACCTGGATACCGGCTCGGTGGCAAGCCCAAACCGGGAAACCGAAGCAATGCTGGACGGCAGCGACGCGGTTGCTGACTGGCCAATTTTAAACGCATTGTTAAATACTGCGGGCGGCGCAAGTTGGGTAAGTCTGCACCACGGCGGCGGCGTGGGCATAGGTTACAGCATTCATGCGGGAATGGTGATAGTTGCCGATGGAACGGACGAAGCAGCGTCTAAGCTTGCCCGGGTGTTACGAAATGATCCCGGTATTGGAATAATAAGACATGCCGATGCAGGATACGATGTTGCAAAAGATTATGCAAGAAAATTTGGTTTGGATTTGAATCAAAGATTATCAGGATGAAACTAAAATGTTTTCAAAAAAAGTGCGTTACATGTAATAGCTAAAAATAAAAAAATTACTATCAAATTGAATTCATTTTGCCCTATATATTTTGTATTTAATTAAAATCACCAGGGAAATTTTTCAAGATTACTAATTAAATTAAAGTTTCACATACTCAAAATGGCGGAAAAGCGTTATTACTGTCAAGTCCTCTATTCCAAACTATTTGTGAAAACATTTATATGAAAACTTTTCTAAAAAACAACCTTTCTAATCTTCTTTTACTATTAGCCTTTTTTGCGTTGATTTTCACAAGTTGTGATAGCTCAAAGCGTGCTGCAAGGCAGGAAGGCCATAACCGAGGTGTTGATAACCGTCATTACAAGGGTTATTAATCTATAAATTATCCTTCAACAAAAAGATCAATTTCAATTGTGTTTGTTTCACTGGCATACACAAGCAACACTATTTGAAAAAATTTTGCCCGATTAACACTTCCGCAAATTATTGACTTTGGCAAAATGTTTTTTTCACTCCACGAATCATAGGTTAATCGAAATCCAGTTTCTCATTAAATAATCAGCTATTGATTTACCAATAAATTATCCATTTAATTGGCTGAGAATGACTATACCTTGTTTTTAAATTCAGAAACATTCATCATTTTTCTACTGTATTATTGCATAAAATTATTAATTATCAATATTTCCTATGAAAAATAGTAAGGTTTTATGTATTTTGATCATTCTTTTTTTTCTATGTGGCACCAGCATCTTTGCCCAGGATTCAGTCTCCGTTTATAAAAAAAACCAGGTATTTGATCCAACCTTTATGTCGCAGGATGCTACAGAATTTAGAAGTGCCAATGGCGCTCCCGGCGCTGGATATTGGCAGAATAGCGCCAATTACAATATTCACGCTACGCTTGATGAAAAAGATACCACGTTAAAAGGTGATGTAAATATTTATTATACCAATAATAGCACCGATGCATTAAAATATTTATGGCTGCAACTCGATCAGAATCTTTTTAATCCTGATTCACGCGGGGCTGCTACGACATTAATTTCGGGGGACAGGTTCGACGTTAAGGGTTATACAAAAGGTGGCTATCACATTGAAAGTGTTTCAGTACTTTATAAAGGCAAGTCATACAAA